>CAMLEQ010000350.1 GCA_946479015.1 uncultured Gemmatimonadota bacterium
GTGGATATTCGTGGATGGAGTCGCCAGCGGGCGCGCCGCGGGAGGGCGAAGTGCGAGAGGAGATCCGCCGCATCCAGGAGCTGATGGAGGGCGAGTGCTACATCACCGACCGCGGCGTGGCCACCGCGGTCCATCTCGCCATCGCCCTCCGGAAGCCGCTCCTGGTGGAGGGACACCCCGGCGTCGGCAAGACGGAGATCGCCAAGGTGCTCGCGCGCGCCACGGGCGCCGACCTCATCCGCCTGCAATGCTACGAGGGGCTCGACGCGAGCACCGCGCTCTACGAGTGGAACTACCCGAAGCAGCTCCTCCACATCCGTCTCGAGGAGGACTCCGGCCGCCCGCTCGCGGAGCGCGAGGCGGCGATCTTCAGCGAGCCGTACCTGCTGAAGCGTCCGCTGCTGCAGGCGATCACGCACGAGGGGCGCGCGCCGGTGCTCCTCATCGACGAGGTGGACCGGAGCGACGAGGAGTTCGAGGCGTTCCTGCTCGAGGTGCTCTCGGACTTCCAGGTGACGATCCCGGAGATCGGCACCGTGCGCGCGACGCACACGCCGGCGGTGGTGCTCACCTCCAACCGCTCGCGCGAGCTCTCCGAGGCGCTGCGCCGGCGCTGCCTCTATCTCTGGATCGACTATCCCTCGCTGGAGAAGGAGCTGCGCATCGTGCACGCGCGCCTGCCGGGGATCGACGCGCGGCTGGCGGAGGAGATCGGCGCGTTCATGCAGGCGCTGCGGCGCATGCGGCTGGAGAAGGTGCCGGGGGTGGCGGAGACGCTCGATTGGGCGGCGGCGCTGGTGACGCTGCACGCCTCGCACCTGGATGAGGAGCTCGTGCGCGAGACGCTCGGCTGCTTCCTGAAGGACGAGAGCGACCTCCGCGCGATCGAGGGAGAGCTCGACGCGGGACACCTCGCGTCGATGCTGGCGCCGCTCGCATGAGCAGCACGTCCGGGGCGCCCGACCTGCACGAGACGTTCGAGCAGCTCGACGAGCTGCGCCGGCGCGAGCGCCGCGTGGCGATGGCCACGCTCGTCTCCACCAAGGGGACCACACCGAAGAAGGAAGGGGCGAAGATGTGGGTGGGGGAGGACGGGCGGATCCTCGGGTCGGTGACGATCGGGGGGTGCGTGGATGCGCGCGTCGTCGCGGAGTCGGAGGAGGTGCTCGCCGCGGGCGCGCCGCGCCTGCTCTCGATGTCGCTCGGCGACGAGGACGCGTGGGACCTCGGCCTCACCTGCGGGGGGACGGTGGATGTGCTGATCGAGCCGGTGGCGCTCGACCGCGGCGACGATCCGGTGGGCGCGACGTACGAGGTCATCCGTGCCGAGTCGGAGCGCGGGCGGCGGTCGGTGGCGGTGGTCCCGCTCGGCGGCGCGCGCGGGCGGATGGTGGTGCGGGAGGACGGGAGCGTCGCCGGGACGCTCGGCGATCCCGTGCTCGACCGCGCCGCGCGCGACCAGGCGCTGGACGTGATCGGGCGCGCCGCGTCGCGCACGCTGGAGCTCGAGCACGCCGGCGCGCGCGTGTCCCTCTTCTTCGAGCTGCACGGTCCCGCCACCACGCTCATCATCTTCGGCGCGGGACACGTGGCGATGCCGCTCGCGCGCTTCGCCCGGGCGCTCGGCTGGCGGACGATCATCGCCGATGGGCGCGAGCGCTACGCCACGCGCGAGCGCTTCCCCGAGGCGGACGAGCTGCGCGTCGGCATGCTGGCGGAGATCGCCGAAGGGCTGCGCTACGACGCCTCCACCTTCGTGGTGCTGGTGGCACACGACTACAAGTTCGAGGTGCCGGTGCTCCGCGTGCTGCTGTCGCGGGAGCCGGCGTACATCGGGCTGCTCGGAAACCGGACACGGGGGAAGGCGGTGCTCGACTTCCTCGCGGAGGAAGGGGTGTCGCGCGAGGCGCTGGCGCGGGTGCACGTGCCGGTGGGGCTCGACATCGGCGCACGGACCGCGGCGGAGATCGCGCTCGCGGTGGTGGCCGAGGCGGTGGCGGTGCGCAACGGGCGTCCCGGGACCCCGCTCCGCGATCGGAGGCCCGAGTGAAGGCGCATCTCGTCAGGCGCGCGACGGTGCGCCCGGAGGAGCTGGCGGGACGTGTGCTCACGCGCGAGGTGCGCGACGCCACCGGGGCGCGGGCGTTCGCGAAGGGACAGGTGGTGCGGGCGGAGCAGGTCCGCGCGCTCGTGGCGCTCGAGTGGGAGGAGCTGCACCTGATCGAGCCCGAGCCCGGAGAGATTCACGAGGACGAGGCGGGGCGGCGGATCGCGGAAGCGGCGGCCGGGGAGGGAACCGGCGTCGGCGCGTCGGCGGGGGGGCACTGGCCGATCGCCAGCACGCGCCGCGGGCTCCTGCGGGTGGACGTGGAGCGGCTCGCGCGCGTGAACGCCGTGGAGGGCGCGTGCGTGTACACGCTCTACGACGGGCAGCCGGTGGAGCCCGGGGAGGTGGTGGCGCGGGCGAAGATCACCCCGTTCGTGCTCGACGAGCGGCGCGTGGCGGATGTGGAGCAGGTCGCGCGCGAGGCGGACGGCGTGGTGCGCGTGCGCGAGTTCGTGCCCACGGTCGTGGGCGCGGTGGTGCAGGAGACGCTCGGGGAGAAGGCGATGGCGCGCTTCCGCGCCGCGCTGGCGGAGAAGGTGGCGTGGTTCGGCTCGCGGCTGCTCGAGCCGGCGTTCGCGGCGCCGACGGGGGAGGCAGTGGCCGAGGCGGTGGAGCGCGCGGTGGCCGATGGCGCGCGCGTGCTCGTCATGGCGGGGGCGAAGGCGCTGGACCCGCTCGACCCGGCGTTCGTGGCGCTGGAGCGTTTGGGCGTGAGGCTGGAGCGGTACGGCGCGCCGGCGCATCCGGGAAGCCTCTTCTGGCTCGCGCGCCACGGCGACGTGCCCGTGCTCGGGATGCCGAGCTGCGGGCTCTTCTCGCAGGCCACCGTGTTCGACCTCGTCCTGCCGCGCGTGCTCGCGGGTGAGACCGTGGGGAGCGCCGAGATCGCGGCGCTCGGCCACGGTGGGCTCATCGGGCGCGACTTCGCGTTCCGCTTCCCGCGCTACCGCGAGGCGGTGGGGCGGGGGGAGATCGAGTAGCGCGTGGTGGAGGGAATCGTGCTGGCGGCGGGAGGCTCCACGCGCTTCGGCGCGCAGAAGCTGCTCGCGCCGGTGGCGGGGCGGGCGGTGGTGCGATGGACGGTGGAGCACGCGCTCGCGTCGCGCGTGGGCGCGGTGCACGTGGTGCTGGGGCGCGACGGCGACGCGGTGCGCGCGGCGCTCGCCGGGCTCCCCGTCCGGTTCGTGGAGAGCGCGCGCTGGCGCGAGGGGTTGAGCGCCTCGCTGCACGCCGGGGTGCGCGGGGTGGCGGCGGATGCGGATGGCGCGGTGATCCTGC
Source organism: uncultured Gemmatimonadota bacterium (assembly GCA_946479015.1). The sequence goes on from CAMLEQ010000350.1 coordinate 3,386, forward strand.
TCGGCGATCAGCCCACCGTGGACCACGCGGTCATCGACGCGCTGCTCGATGCGTTCGCCGCCGGGGCGCGCGGCGTGGTCGCGGCCACCTATCGAGGCGAGCGGGGGAACCCCGTGCTCTTCGGCGCGCCCCTCTTTCCCGAACTGCTCGCCACCACCGGCGACCGCGGCGCGCGCGAGGTGATCGCGCGCGATCCGTCGCGGGTGACCCTCGTGGAGATGGGGCGCGCGATGCCGCGCGACGTGGACACGGTGGACGACCTCGCCGCCGTCGAGCGAGAGCTGGCGGCGGGGGGGTGAGCCGGCATCGCGGGGGCACTCCCGGGAGCGTGCGCTCGCGCCGCGCGTGAAACTTTCCGCGGCGCGCCGCGTAGGGACGGGCGACTACAGCAGGATCCGATCGATGTTCGCGCTCCTCAAGGCTCTCGTGTTCGGCGTGCTGGGGCTGGTGCTGCTCGTCCCCGCCGCGATCGTCATGGCCGTGCTCGGTCTCCCCGCGCTCGCGATTCTCGCGGTGATCGCGCTCCCGGTGCTCGTCGTGCTCGCGGTGGTCGGCCTGCCGGTGCTCATCGTGCTCGTGGTGGCGGCCGTACTGCTCTCGGTGGTGTTCGGCGTGCTCGGCGCCATCTTCTCCATCGGCGTGCTGGTGTTCAAGCTGCTGCTCTTCGTGGCGCTCCCGGTATTCGCCGTGCTCTGGCTGGTGTCGCACCTGCGCCACCGCGACCGGTACGAGGCCACGAGCTGGAGCTAGCGCTCCACGCGGCCAGTGTTCCGGATGCACACAGCGCCCGAACTCGAGAGCGAGTTCGGGCGCTGTGTGCATCGGGTCCCTGGCCGTCAGCCGAGTAGCCAGCTCCTGGAGCTCGAGCTTCAGCTTTGTGCGATCGCGCGGATGTAGTCGCGCACGTGCGCTTGGCCCGCTCGATCACGCGACCGGTGATCGTCCCGGTCCCCTGCTGCGCGGCGGCGGCACGGGGCGCGGTGACGAGCGCCAGCCCCGGCGGCGAGCGTCGGGGGACTCGGCCTGGTCCGTATCGGCGGATGAATCCGGTGGGGGGAAGGTTCGGGGCCGGGGGCCCGGGGTC
>CAMLEQ010000351.1 GCA_946479015.1 uncultured Gemmatimonadota bacterium
CGAGATCGCGGCCCTCGTAGAGCTGCTCGGGGGCGAGCCCCGGCCAGCGGCCGTGCACGCGGTGGCCGCGCACGCCGCCGCCGATCACGAACATCGCGCCGGCGTGTCCGTGGTCGGTGCCGCCGTCGCCGTTCTGCCGGGCCATGCGGCCGAACTCCGACATCGTGAGGATCACCACGTCGTCCATTCGGTCCCCCAGGTCGGTCACGAGCGCGGCGATGGCGCTCGAGAAGTCGCCGAGGCGCGCCGCGAGCTGGCCGGTCACCCCGCCCTGGTTCACGTGCGTGTCCCACCCGCCCACGTCGGCGAAGGCGATCTCCAGTCCCACGTCGCTCTTGATGAGCTGCGCGATCTGGAGGAGGCTCTGGCCGAAGGGGGAGCGCGGATAGTCGGCGCCGTGCTCGGGCTGGTAGCGCGCCGGGTTCGCGGCCCGCAGCATCTTCACCGCCTCGAACGTCTCCGCGCCCGTGCCGTGCACGAGATCCGCGCTCCCCGTGCGGTAGAGCGCCTCCAGGCGCTGCACGTCGGTGCCCGTGGCGCGGATGCTGAAGTCGCGCAGGCTCGCCATCGCGATCGTCGGCGCCGGTCCTTCCAGGATGCGCGGCGTCTGCCGCGCGAGTGCCACCGCCCGGAACGGCGAGGGCGCGGCGCACTCGGCGCACGTCCCGCGCGTGGCGAGATAGCGGTTGAGCCACCCGTCCGACGTCGACTTCACGTCCGGCGTCCCGGTCTCCATGTAGTCCTGCGCATCGAAGTGCGATCGCGTGCTGCTCGGGCTCCCGACCGCGTGGATGGGCGCGAGCAGCCCGCGCTCCCACAGCGGCTGGAAGGGCGCGAGCGCGGGGTGCAGCCCGAAGAATCCATCGAGGTCGATCGCCCCCGGCGCGCCCCGGCTCACGCCGGCCGCTCCCGCCGCGATCCGTGACGGCCGGGGGATGGCGATGGTGGGGCGGAGCCGGTAGTACTCGCTCTCGCCGTGCGGCACCACCACGTTGAGCGCGTCGGCCGCGCCGCGCTGGAAGAGGCAGATGAGCACCTTCCCGCGCCGCGCCGCCGGGAGCCCGCGCGCGAACACCGCGCGGCGGAGGAAGGTGGGGGAGAGCCCCATCGTCACGAGCGCCAGCGCGCCCGATTTCAGGAAGACACGTCGCTGCATGGTGACCTCGTCATCGCCGCTGGAATTCCGGGGCGCCGAGCGCGAGCCCCGCGATCTGCCGTACCCCGCCGTCGCCGCCCGCGCGCGTGCCGCTGGCCCCGAGCAGCGGGTTCACGCCGGAGTGCAGCACCTTGCGTGTGTCGGAGGACGCCTCCCCGTCGAGCAGCGCGCGAACGACGGCATCCACCTGCGCGTCGCGCGGCATCCGCTCGAGACCGAGCGCATCCGCCCACGACCCCACGTCGGCGCCGGGGAGGCGCCCCGCCGCGGCATCGAGCCCGAAGTTGATGCGCGCGAGGATCGCGCCGGTGTTGATCCACGCGTCCCCGGTGTCGGGATAGCCGTTGGGGTCGCGGTGCCCGTACAGCGGCTCGCCGAGTCGCGCGATCAGTCGCGCGGTGCGCGGCGTGGTGTCGGCCTCGGCGCCGAGCGCGCGCGCCGTGCTGACCACGAGCTCGAACGGGCTCTTCACCTTCGCCCGGTACGCGCCGCGCGAGAAGAACTCGGGGCTCGTGAAGATCGTGCGGAGCACCTCGCGGATGTCGCCGTCGGTGCGCGTGAAGGTCGCCGCCGCGCGCTCCACGAGCGCCGGCGGGGGCGTGTCGCTCACGAAGCGCCGCGCGAGCTTGGTGGCGATGAACCGCGCGGTGCTCGGGTGCCGCGCCACGATGTCGAGCAGATCCTCGCCATCCGCGATCCCGCGCCCCGCGGGGAGCGTGTGCCCGAGGAACACCTTCGCCTGCACGTCGTGCATCGCGGGACGGAAGATGAACCCGCCGCCCTGCCTCGGCGCGCGGATGGTCCAGCCGGTGAGCGCGCGCGCGGCGGCGATCACGTCCTGCTGCGTGTAGCCGCCGTCCACGCCGAGCGTATGCAGCTCGAGCAGCTCGCGTCCGTAGTTCTCGTTGAGCCCCCGCCCGCGCTGGGCGGCACGCCGTCCGCGGGGCGCGGGAGCGTCCGCTGCGCTGCTCTCCCAGTTGTCGAGGTAGAAGAGCATCGCGGGGCTCTTCGCCACCGCGCCGAGCAGGTCGCGAAACCGGCCGAGGGCGTACGGCCGGATCGCGTCGCGCTCGTACGAGGCGAGCAGCCAGCGCTCCGGTCCCTTGCCGGCGAACACGTTGAAGTGGTTCTCCCAGAAGTCGACCATCACCTCCTGGAGCTGCCGCTCGCTCGCGACGGCGCGGGCGACCTTTGCCGTCTGGATCTCCTCGATCACGCGGCGCGCCCCCTCGCGTGCCTCCCGGAGCGCGAGGGAGTCATCCGCCGTGAGGACGAGCGCGGAGCGCGCGCCGCCTCCCCTCGCCGCCCGCGCTTCCCTGCGCTTCGCGGCGAGGATCTCCTGCGGGGGAGGGTAGGCCGCGACGAGCGCCTCGGCACTCATCGACAGGGTGGGGAAGCGCGCGAGCAGGCGCTCGGTGGCCGCATCGTCGATCCGGTCCGGGTGGAGCTGTAGCGCGATCCAGCGGTCCACTCCCATCGCGCGCACCCGCTCGTAGTCTCCCGGGCGCGCGCCGAAGGTGAGCCGGGCGATCGCCTGCCGGACCTGCTGGTCGGCGGTCAACTCGCGAGCCGCCACCGCATCGGCTGAGGGGAGCGCCGGCTCCGGCGCCGCCCGGGCCGATCCCCGCGCCGCCCCGCTTCCCGATGTCCCCGATGCACAGGCGCCGAGCGCGATGACGGTCGTGGCGATCGTGATCCCGCGTTTCATGAGCATGTCGTCCGTGGAGTCCGGATGGTGGACGAGGCGGTGCCGGCGACGTTAATGCCGGATCGGCGCTCGCGCACCACCGGCCGGTCTCGAGCGTTGATGCGGTGTACCCGCGGATCGCATCGGGGCTCGGGGGCCGGCCAACGCGCCGCCCCTCCCGACCGCGCCGCCGTTAGCTTTGATGAAGATGACGCATCCAGTATCTCGTTCGCGCCCACCGCGGCGTCCTCCGGTGCACGACCCGGACGCGCGCCCCACGTGGCGCGAGCGCATCGCGGCGCTGCGCTACGTTCCGCCGCTCATCAGGATGGTATGGAGCACCCATCGCGGCTACACCGTCACGATGGCGGTGCTGCGCGTGGCCCGGGCGTTCCTCCCCGTCGCCACCTTCTGGATCGGCAAGCTCATCATCGACGCCGTGATCGCCGCGCGTGCGGCGCCGCACGCCCTCGGGGGGCTGTGGAGGCTGGTGGCGATCGAGATCGCCATCGTGGTCGTGGGCGAGGTGCTGGCGCGGGCGTCGGCGCTCGTGGAGAGCCTGCTCGGCGATCTCTTCTCCAACCACACGAGCGTGCGGCTCATGGAGCACGCGGCGACGCTCGACCTGCAGCAGTTCGAGGATCCGGCGTTCTACGACCAGCTCGAGCGCGCGCGTCGCCAGACCACCGGCCGCATCGGACTCCTCTCGCAGCTCCTCACGATGGGGCAGGACACCATCACCCTCGCCTCGCTCGGCACGGCGCTGCTGGTGTACAGCCCCTGGCTCCTCCTGCTGCTCCTCGTCGCCGTGGTTCCCGCCTTCCTCGGCGAGACGCACTTCGCCTCGCTCGAGTACTCGCTCCTCTTCCGCTGGACCCCCGAGCGGCGCCAGCTCGACTACCTCCGCTTTCTCGGCGCGAGCGACAAGACGGCGAAGGAGGTGCAGATGTTCGGGCTGGCGGGGTGGCTCGTGGACCGCTACCGCGTGCTGGCCGACCGCTTCTACGAGGAGAACGCACGGCTCTCGGTGCGCAAGGGGATCGTCGGGGCCATCCTGTCCGTGCTCGGTACGCTCGGCTACTACGCGGCGTACGCGATCATCCTCCTGCGGACGGTGAGCGGCGCGATCACCATCGGCTCGCTCACCTTCCTCGCCGCGTCGTTCGCGCGGAGCCGCGACATCATCCAGCGGCTGCTCATGACGGCGAGCGACGTGTTCGAGCAGAGCCTCTACCTCAAGGACCTGTTCGACTTCTTCGAGACGCGGCCGACCATCGTCTCGCGTCCGGGCGCGCGCCTCGTGCCGAACCCGATCCGGGAAGGGTTCGTGTTCGACGACGTGGGCTTCCAGTACCCCGGGAGCGATCGGTGGGCGGTGCGCCACGTGAGCTTCCGCCTCGGCGCCGGAGAGCGGATCGCCTTCGTGGGGGAGAACGGGGCGGGGAAGACCACGCTCACGAAGCTGCTCGCCCGGCTCTACGACCCCACGGAAGGGCGGATCCTGCTCGACGGCGTGGACCTGCGCGAGTACGACCTCGCGTCGCTGCGCCGGGCGATCGGAGTCATCTTCCAGGACTTCGTCCGCTTCGACATGCGCTTCGACGAGAACATCGGCGTGGG
>CAMLEQ010000352.1 GCA_946479015.1 uncultured Gemmatimonadota bacterium
TTCCTGTCGAACGGGAGCTTCCTCCGCGGCCAGGTGTTCATCGACCTCTGGCTCGCCGACGCGCGCACCGGGAAGCGGGTGGCGCGCCTGGTGAAGAGCACCTTCGACCCGAACTACCAGGAGCTGCAGCTCCTCTACTCGCAGAGCTCCTTCTCTCCCGACGGGAAGCGGCTCGCCTTCACCGCCCTCGGCGAGGGGCGCGAGATCCTCTACATCCTCGACGTCGCGCGGCGCAAGCGCATCAAGCGCATCGCCCTCGATCTCGACGGGATCACGAGCCCGAGCTGGTCCCCCGACGGCCAGCACCTCGTGTTCAGCGGCAACCGCGGCGGGATCACCGACCTGTTCATGGTGGACGCCGATGGGAAGCACCTCCGCCAGCTCACCGACGACAAGTACGGGGACATCCAGCCGCAGTGGTCCCCCGACGGGAAGACCATCGCCTTCGCCACCGATCGCGAGGGGGCGGACGTGTCGCTCCTGCGCTTCCCCAAGATGCGCATCGCGCTCTACCACGTGGACGATGGGCGTGTGGAGGTGATTCCTGGACAGGACGGGCTCAACATCAACCCGATGTGGGCCCCCGATTCCAAGTCGCTCGCCTACGTGAGCAACCGCAGCGGGATCGAGAACATCTTCCTGTACGATTTCGGCGACCGGCAGCACTACCAGCTCACGCGGGTGGTCGGGGGCGTCACGGCGTTCACCGAGGTGAGCCCCGTCATCTCCTGGTCGCGCGCGAGCGACAGGCTCGTGTTCACCTACTACGAGGACGGCAATTACGCGGTGTGGTCGGTGGACAACCCGCGGCTGCTCAAGCGTGAGCCGTACCGCGCGCCGGAGCCGACCACCGTGGCGCGGAGCGGGATGGCCGCCGACAGCACGGCGATCGCGAAGGTGGCGGCGATGGACAGCGCGCCGAGCCCCGCCGGCGCCTCGTCGTTCTACCGGTCGTCCACCGGGTTCCGCGCGTCGAGCGACACGCCGGCCGTGGCGGAGACGAAGAGCGCGGATGCGCCGATCAGCGTCGCCGCGCTGCTCGACAGCGGCGAGCTCGCGCTTCCCGACACCATGCGCTTCAAGAAGTACAAGTACCACATCCGCTTCTCCCCCGACTACGTCGCCCGCCCCACGGTGGGCTACGCCCGCGACAACTTCGGGAGCGGCGTGTTCGGCGGCACGGCGATCGTGCTGAGCGACATGGTGGGGAACAACCAGCTCGCCTTCGCCGGCGCCATCAACGGGCGCATCAGCGAGGCGCAGGTGTTCGCCGGCTACACCAACCTGTCGCGCCGGCTCCAGTACACGACGGGCGTGTACCAGACGCCGTACTACTTCGGCAATCCGCCGCTGCTGCAGTCGGTGACGATCGACAATGGCGACGGCACGTCCCAGCAGGGCTACCAGGAAACGCAGATCATCACCCGCTACATCGTGCGGCAGGCGTTCGCCACGGCGATCTACCCGTTCGACCGCTTCACGCGCGCCGAGCTGGGGCTCGGCTGGACGAACCTCGACCGCACCGATCTGGTGTTCACCCGGCTGCTCGACGGTACGCTCACCTTCGCCACGCCGTACGACGAGCGGGAGCAGAACTCGCGGACGGTGAACTACTTCCAGCCGTCGCTCGCGTACGTGTCCGACAACGTGCTCTGGGGGATGACGGCGCCCATCTACGGGCGGCGCTATCGCTTCCAGGTGACGCCGGCGCTCGGGAACTTCCACTGGGTGGAGTACCTCGCCGACTACCGGCGCTACGACCCGATCCTGTTCAACTTCCTCACCATCGCCACGCGCGCCTCGGCGAGCCTCTCCGTGGGGCGCGACGCGGACTCGGTGCGCAAGTACATCGGCTACAGCGACGTGCTGCGCGGCTACGAGAGCGACACCTTCCAGGCGACGGAAGCCAACTGTCCCGATCAGACGGCGACCGGCGTCTACCGCTGCTCGCCGCTGCTCGGCAGTCGGGTGGCGTACGCGAGCGCCGAGCTGCGCTTCCCGCTGCTGCGTGGCGGCGGCGTGGCCGGCGTGATCCCCGTGCCGCCGATCGAGGGGGCGTTCTTCTACGACGTGGGCACGGCGTGGTTCAGCGGCCAGACGCTCGAGTTCCACCGCATGCGCCCCACCGACGCCTCGAACGTGCGCGGCCTGCTCACGAGCTACGGCTTCGGCGTGCGGGTGAACCTGTTCAACTACGCCATCCTCCGCTGGGACTACGCCATCCCGCTCGAGGCCCCGGGGAAGCACGGGTTCTGGAGGTTCTCGCTGTACCCGCCCTTCTGATCGCGGGGTGCGGTACGCGGGGTGCGGGACGCGTCGAACAAGGAACGCGACGGGGCGCCGGCTGTTGCCGGCGCCCCGCCGCACTTCCACATCAGTGCTCCTGCCGTTCCCGCGCCCCGCGTCCCGCACCCCTCATCCCCCCCGGCCCCCGGCCCCCAACCCCGGCCCCCGACTTGAACGCTCCCCCTCCCCCCGGTACCTTTCGCCCGTGCGAACGACGCTCCTCGCGTTGGCGCTCGTGCTGGTCGCGTGCGGCCGATCCGACCGCGCCGGCGCTCCCGCCCTCTCCGACGCTCCCTCTGCCAGCAGCATGCGCGGCCCCGACCAGATCGTCCTGCGGTTTCCGCGGGGCGGCGGCGCGGTCCGGGCATTCGCCTTCCCACGTCTGGACTCCCTGGTCTGGACCTCCTCCGGGAAGGTGCCGCCGCTGGTCCGTGTCCTCGGCTTCGACGAGGAGGCGGGGACCGTTGCCGCCGCGGACGACAAGGGCGCCCTCGTCCGTGTCGACCTCCGGCTCGGCGCGGTGACCCGCGACAGCAAGCCCAGGCTCACCAGGCTCGCCACCAGCGATGGCTCCGCCGTCTACGGCATCGATGATGACGGCGGGATCGTGCGTCTCACCCCCGCCGCGAGCTGGCGCTTCAGTCCCCCCGCGCCGGCGCGCGACGTCATCCCCGAGCCGGACGGCGCGATCCTGATCCTCGCCGATCTCGGGGATCGGACGACCGTCTGGCAGATGTACCCGCCGGCGCGCACGATCACCGACACCGTGCGCCTCCCGCGGGTCTCCCGCGCCCTGCGCACGCAGGTCGGCGATCGCGTGTACTTCACCGTGGACTCCGGGCTCGTGGGACTCCGCAGCCGCGGCCTCGAGAAGGTGCCGAGCATCCACCTTCAGCACCACGTGCGCGCCATCGCCACCACGCCGAGCGGGGACCGGCTGTACGTGGCCACCGACTCGTCCACCGACGTGCTCGTCATCGATCGCTACACCCACCAGGTGAGCGCGCGCATCGCCCTCCCCGGGCCGGCCGCGGAGCTGCGCATGGATCCCACCGGCCGCTACGTGCTCGCGCACCCCGCGCGCGTGGACTCGGCATGGGTGATCGCCGTGGGCACCGACCATCTGGTGGGCGCCGTACCCACGGAGTGGCGCAACGACCTCCCCGCCGTCGCCCCGAACGGCTGGATCGCGCTCCTCGATGGAAAGAACGTCCGCCTGGTGGATGGCGAGACGCTGCGCACGCGAGACACGGCGAAGGGGGGCGCGAAGGACGACTGGTACTTCATCGCCTGGAACGGCTTCCGCCCGCGCGCGTCGGGGCTCGATGAGCCGGTGACGTTCGGCGGTGACAGCGCGGCCGCCGACACGATGGACACCACGGCGATCCCCGACGTGTCCCCCTCTCCCGCCGACAGCGCGGCGACGCCGGCGCGCCCCCGCCCCGCCCCGATGCCTCGCGACACGGTCGCCGCGGCTCCGCCGGCGGACACGCTGGCGCGGCGCGCGCAGGGCTTCACCGTCCAGTTCGCGGCCGTTCGGTCGCCGGACACCGCGCGCTCCGTCGCCTCCACGATCTCGGTGCAAGGAACGTCCGCCCGCGTGGTGGCCACGCAGCGCATGGGGATCACCATCTACCGCGTGGTGCTCGGCCCCTATCCCACGCGGGCCGAGGCGGAGCGCGTCGCGCGTGCGTCGGGCAAGTCGTACTGGGTCTATGAAGGTGCACCGTGATGAGCTCTGCGCAGGACAGCCAGGTCCACGCCGGCTGGGAGGAGGAAGGGCGGCGCATCGCCGCCCATCTCGATGAGGTGTCGTCCGCTCTCGTGCTCGGCGATGATCCCTCGGCGGCCGCCGGAGTCGCGCTCGGCATCGGTCGCGTCCAGGCGCGCCGCCGGCGCGTGGCGATCGGCGATCTGGTGGGCGAGCTTCCTTCCGTCGAGCGCCACGTCCCCGAGGGGACGGTGCACGGCCTCGTGGACGTGCTGGACTTCGGCGTGTCGCTGAGTCGCGTGGCGCTGCCGATCGATCCGGCGCGCAACCTCCTCGTGCTCCCCAGCGGCGCCGCGCCGCTCGACCACGACGCGCTGCTGCGCGCCGATCGCTGGCCACGCCTCACGAGCGAGTTCCGCGACGCCGGCGCGCTGCTGCTCGCCGTCGCGCTCGTGGCG
>CAMLEQ010000353.1 GCA_946479015.1 uncultured Gemmatimonadota bacterium
TTTTGTGGTTAATTGACTCAACCCGCGTTTGGGCCCTGGGCCCCGGGTACTGGGCACGGGGGGGGGCGGGGGCGGGGGGGGCGGGGCGAGGGGCGCGAAGGTCGAACGGATGCCCTCGCTCCGCCGTTCCCTGTGTCCCCCGGGCCCCCAGCCCCCGGCCCCTATTCCGGCTGCGGCATGGGCACCTTCACGGCCGCGCGGATCGCATCGAGGATCCCCGCCGCGCCGCGGTCGAGGAGAGCGGCGGCGAGGCGCTCGCCGGTGCGCTCGGGGGTGGCGACGTCCATCGGCTCGCTCCCGCGAAGCATGCGCTTTCCGGAGGGGTCGGCGATGAGGCCGTGCAGCACCATCGCGTCGCCGTCGGTCATGACGAGCGCGCCGATGGGGACCTGACAGCCCCCTTCGAGCGCGCCGAGGAACGCACGCTCGGCACGCACCGCCACCGCCGTGGGCTCGTGATGCAGCGGCGCGAGCAGCGTCGCCATGCGCGCGTCGTCCGCGCGTGCCTGCACGGCGATCGCCCCCTGCCCCGGCGCGGGGAGCCACTCCGGCGGCTCGAGCCAGGCGTCGATGCGCTGGCGCACGCCGAGACGGTGCAGCCCCGCGGCGGCGAGGATCGCGGCGTGCACCTGTCCGTCGTCCACCTTGTGCAGGCGCGTGGGGACGTTGCCGCGCAGCTCCACCACTTCCAGATCGGGGCGCGCGTGCCGGAGCTGCGCGCGGCGGCGGAGGCTGGAGGTGCCCACGCGCGAGCCGCGCGGGATGTCGTGCAGCCCCTCGGCAACGATCGCGTCGTTCACCACCAGCACGTCGCGCGGGTCCTCGCGCTCGAGCAGCGCCACCGTCGCGATCCCCGCCGGCGACTCGGTGGGGAGATCCTTCAGCGAATGGACGGCACAGTCGACCTTGCCGCGGAGGAGCGCGTCCTCCAGCTCGCGCGTGAACAGCCCCTTGGCGCCGATCTCGGCGAGCGGCTCGTCGAGCCGCTTGTCCCCCGTCGTCTTGAAGGTGACGAGCTCGGCCGCGATGCCGCGCTCGGCCAGCGCACCGAGGACGAGTCGCGCCTGCCGGAGCGCGAGCTCCGACGCGCGGGTGGCGATGCGGACCGGCCCGCCGGGCTCCCGCGCGGCGGGACGCGCGCCGCGGGCCGGCGTCAACGACGCCTCCGGCGGAGGTCGCGATCTGGGCGTTGCATGGAGGGAATCTACACTCGCGGGCGGCGCGGCCGTAGCGCTCCGCCCCGCCATTGACCCCGGCTTCGCCGCGTCCTATGGTAGCGGATCCAGTGCCGGCGCGTGCCTACCTCGCACCCGCCCGCGCTGCGCGTCGCCACGCCTGGCGACAGGGAGGGCGCCATGCCCCTCGGCCCCGGTCTCGGTCAGTCCAGTACGCCGCCCACCAACGAGCTGGGGCGGGCGCTCGACGTGCTCATCGCCGGCGGCGCGGAGGACTCGCTCCGCGCGGAGATCGCGCGCTTCGTCGCCGCCGCCCGCGGGCTGCGGCAGCCGCCGGAGGAGGTGCTGGTGCACCTGAAGGACGAGCTGCGCCGGCACGCGATGCCCCACCTGGACCAGGAGTCGTACCGCGCGCTCTCGGAGCGCGTGGTGCACTGGGCGATCGACGAGTACTACGGCACCCGGTGATCGCCAGCGCGCCGCGAGACGTCAGCGCGCGCGCGCCAGCGCGACCACCGCCTCCACGAGCGCCGCGATCGTCGCCTCGCGCGCCTCGACGTCCACGCGGAGCCCGAGCGAGCGCGCCGTGTCGCTCGTGATGGGCCCCATCGTCGCCACGCGCGCGCGCCCCACCAGCTCGGCGCCCACCGCGTCCACGAAGTAGCGCACCGTGGAGCCCGAGGTGAAGGTGACCACGTCCACCTCGCCGCGCTCCAGCGCCTCGCGCGCGGCGGCGGCCCCGTCGGGGTCGCTCACCGTGCGGTAGGCGACCACCTCGTCCACCGTGGCGCCCATCGCGTCCAGCTCGGCGGGGAGCAGGTCGCGCGCCCCCTCGGCGCGTACGAAGAGAGCGCGCGCGCCGAGCACGTCGTCGCGGGCGCGCAGCGCCTCCACCACCCCTTCGGCCACGAAGCGGCTCGGCACGACGTCCGGCTCGAGCCCGTGGGCGCGCAGCGCCTCCGCCGTCGCGGGCCCCACTACCGCGAGCTTCGTGGTCGCGAGCGCGCGCGCATCGCGCCCCGACGCCCGCAGCGCGCGCCACACCGCGTCCACGGCGTTCTGGCTGGTGACGATCAGCCAGTCGTACGCCGGCGTGCGCGCGAGCGCCTCGCGCAGCGGCGCGGGATCGAGCGGCTCGATGCGGATCGCCGGCGCCTCGATCACGTCGGCGCCGAGCGCGCGGAGCGTGGCCGCGAGCTCCGAGGCCTGCGTCCGCGCGCGCGTCACCACCACGCGCGCGCCGTGCAGCGGTCGCGCATCGAACCACGCGATCTCCCCGCGCAGCCGCACCACCTCGCCGATCACGGTGATCGACGGCGCCTGAACCCGCTCGCGGCGCGCCACATCCACGAGCGTGCCGAGCGTCGCCTCCACGGTGCGCTGGCGGGGGTGGGTCCCCCACTCGATCATCGCCGCGGGCGTCTCGCGCGAGAGGCCGCCGGCGGCGAGCGCCTCCACGATCTCGGGGAGCCGTTTCACCCCCATGTAGAGCACGAGCGTCCCCCCGGCGCGCGCGAGCGCGCTCCAGTCGGTGCCGCTCTCCTCCCTCGACGGATCCTCGTGCCCGGTGACGAAGGTGACGGAGGTGGCGAGCCCGCGATGCGTCACCGGGATCCCCGCGTACGCCGGCGCGGCGATCCCCGCCGTGATCCCCGGGACGATCTCGAACGCGATCCCCGCATCCGCGAGCGCCTGCGCCTCCTCGCTCCCGCGGCCGAACACGAGCGGGTCGCCCCCCTTCAGCCTGACGACTCGCTTCCCCTCGCGCGCGAGGCGCACGAGCAGCGCGGTGATCTCCTCTTGCGGCGTCGACGCCCCGCCGCCGCGCTTCCCCACGAAGTGCCGCTCGGCGTCGGGACGCAGCGCGTCGCCGGAGAGGATGACGGGGTTCACGAGCGCGTCGAAGACGACGGCATCGCAGTCGGCGAGGAGCTCGCGGGCGCGCACGGTGAGGAGCCCGGGGTCTCCCGGTCCGGCGCCGACGAGGTACACGATTCCCGCGGAGGGTGCTGGCGAGGACATCGGCGGAAGATGTCCGGCAGGGCGCCCGATCACAACCGAGAGGTGCGCCGGGGGCGCGTGCGCCGTATCATCGAGCCGTGACCACACCGGCCGCCCAGCCCGCGCCCCCACCGCGCACCCTGCTCCTGGGATGCTCCTTCGCCGGGCTCGAGCTGCTCTACCGACTCGCGCGTCGACGCGGCCGATTCGCCCCCGGCGAGATGACCGTGGTGGACCCGCTCGACCGTCACCCGTACATCCCGCTCGTGCACGAGGCGGCCGGGGGGACGCGCGCACCGGAGCGGCTCCTCTTCGACACCCCCGCATTCTGCCGCCGCATCGGCGCGGCGTGGGTGACGGGCGCCGCCTCGTCGGTGGACCCGGAGGCGCGCACGGTCACGCTCGCCGATGGTCGCACGCTGGAGTACGACCGCCTCGTGATCGCGGTGGGGAGCGTGGTGGATGTTCCGCCAGCGCTCGCCGGCTCCGCGGCGGTGGTCCCCGCGAAGTTCCTCTCCGACGCCATGCTCCTGCGCCGGCGCCTGCACGTGCTGCGCGCCGGGGGCGCGCAGATGCTGCGCGTGGTGGTGGTGGGCGCGGGGATCACCGGCGTGGAGTGGAGCGGCGCGCTCGCGGGGGGGCGCGTGGACGGCGCGCGCATCGCGACGACGCTCGTGGCGGTGGAGGAGCGCGTGCTCCCCACCTTCCCCTTCGGCGTGGCCAACCGCGCGGCGCACGCGCTCTCCCGGCTCGGCGTGGAGCTGCTGCTCGGGCGCGGCGTGCGGAAGGTGCTCCCCGACCGCGTGGTGCTCGATGGGGGCGCGTCGATCCATCACGACCTGGTGGTGTGGGCGGGGGGCGTGCGTCCGAGCGCGCTGGTGTCGGCGCTCCCGTTCGCGCACACCGCCGATGGTCACCTCGCGGTGACATCGCGCCTCGCGGTGCACGGCGCGCGCGACGTGTACGCGATCGGCGACTGCGCGCGCATCGTGGAGCACGGGCACGAGTGGCCGACGATGGAGCGCGCGATCGAGGCGATCTGGCAGGGCGCCACGCTCGCGCGCCGCTTCGCCGCCGGCTTCCCGCAGGACGCCGGCCCCGCCCACCGCCTCCGGCGCGACTTCCTCTACGGCATCTCGCTCGGGCCGCACCTGGGCTCGGTGGTCTACGGCGCGCGCCACGTGGAGGGGCGCTGGAGCACCTGGCTCCGCCGCGCGATCGAGTGGGCGTATTACGCTCGCTTCCGGCTCGTGGGCGGCTCCGACTA
>CAMLEQ010000354.1 GCA_946479015.1 uncultured Gemmatimonadota bacterium
CCGCGGGGCACGTGGCGATCGCCGCCGGTGCGCGTGGCGCGGATGACGGCCAGTGGACCTGGGCCGCCAAGGACTACGCCGGCTCCCGCTTCTCGGCCCTCGACCAGATCACCGCCGCGAACGTCGCCAGTCTGCATCTCTCGTGGACCTTCTCCACCGGCGTGATCCGCGGCCACGAAGCGGCCCCGCTCGTCGTGAACGGGCGCATGTATCTGGTGACGCCCTACCCGAATTACCTGTACGCGCTCGATCTCTCCAAGCCCGGCGCGCCCCTCCTCTGGAAGTACGACCCGAACACCCTCTCCGCGTCGCAGGGCGTGGCGTGCTGCGACGTCGTGAACCGCGGCGCATCGTACTTCGACGGCAAGATCTACTTCAACACCCTCGACAATCGGACCGTCGCCGTGGACGCCGCGACGGGGAAGGAGGTGTGGAAGGTCCAGGTGGGGGACATCAACCTCGGCGAGACGATCACCATGGCTCCGCTCGTGGTGAAGGGGAAGGTGCTCGTGGGGAACAGCGGCGGGGAGATGGGCGTGCGCGGGTGGCTCACGGCGCTCGATGCCGCGTCCGGGAAGATGCTCTGGCGCGCGTACTCCACCGGTCCCGACAGCGATGTGAAGATCGGCGCGCGCTTCCACCCCTTCTACGCTGCGGACCGCAAGCCGAACCTCGGCGTCACCACGTGGCCCGGCACGAGCTGGAAGATCGGCGGCGGCAGCGTGTGGGGGTGGCTCTCCTACGACCCACGATTGGATCTCGTCTACTACGGCTCGGCGAACCCTGGCCCGTGGAATCCCGACCAGCGGCCGGGTGACAACAAGTGGACGAGCACCCTCTTCGCGCGCGATCCCGACACGGGCGATGCGGTGTGGGCCTACCAGATGAGCCCACACGACCTGCACGACTACGACGGCGTCAACGAGTCGCTGCTGCTCGACCTCGACATCGGCGGACGTCGGCGCAACGTGCTCCTGCACCCGGATCGGAACGGCTACGTCTATCTCATCGACCGCGCCACGGGGGAGGTGATCTACGCGCACCCCTTCGTGCACGTCACCACGTCCACCGGCGTGGACCCGCGGACCGGACGCCTCCAGATGAATCCCGCCACCAAGCCGGTGCTCGGCAAGGTGGTGCGCGATGCCTGCCCCGCGTCGCCGGGCGGGAAGGACTGGCAGCCGTCGGCGTTCTCGCCGCGCACGGGGCTCGTGTACATCCCCGCCAACAATCTGTGCCAGGAGGTCGAGAGCCAGACCACGAGCTACATCGCCGGCACGCCCTACGTGGGGATGCTGGTGAAGATGTACGCCGGGCCGGGCGGCAACCGCGGCGAGTTCATGGCGTGGGATCCGGTGGCGGGGAAGAAGGTGTGGAGCATCCCGGAGAAGTTCCCCGTGTGGAGCGGCGCGCTCGTCACGGCGGGAGACGTGGTGTTCTACGGCACCATGGATGGCTGGTTCAAGGCGCTCGACGCGCGGAGCGGACGGCTGCTCTGGCAGCGAAAGCTCGGCTCGGGCATCGTCGGGCAGCCGATCGCGTACCGCGCGCCGGACGGCAAGGAGTACATCTCCGTGTATGCGGGCGTGGGCGGCTGGTCCGGCGCCATCGTCGCCGGCGGGCTCGATCCGCGCGACTCGTCAGGCGCGCTCGGCTTCGTGAACGCGATGAAGGACCTCCCGCAGGTGACGCAGAAGGGAGGCGCCCTCTACACCTTCGCCCTGCCATGACGCCGGCTCTCCGCGCGCGCGCCGTCACCGCGCTCACCGTCGGCACGTTGGCCGCTCTCGCCGCCTGCAAGCGCGAGGCGAGGCGCTTCCGCTCCACCCCGCTCACCGAGAGCGCGCCGGCGCTCGTGACGATGAGCGCGCTCGAGCCGGGGCCGCGCACGCCGCGGCCGCGCATGGCCGAGGGGCCGTACGACGAGAACGCGTACGCCATCGCCGATGGCAAGCGCCTCTTCTCCTGGTACAACTGCAGCGGGTGCCACTCGCAGGGCGGGGGAGGGATGGGACCGCCCCTCATGGACAGCACGTGGATCTACGGCAGCGACGCGGCGAACATCTACGCCACCATCATGGAGGGGCGCCCCAACGGGATGCCCGCGTTCCAGGGGAAGATCCCGAGCGACCAGGTGTGGCGGCTGGTGGCATACGTGCGCTCGCTCGCGGGGCTGACGCGCAAGGACGTGCGCCCCGGGCGGAACGACGACATGCAGGTGAAGCCGGCGGAGTCCTCGATGCCCTCGCAGCGAGCCATCCAGAGCACCAAACCGTAGCCATGCGCGTCACGAGTGGCGCTTCACCGCTTGGCGCGTCGGTCGCGGCGGTCATCCAGAACGCTCAGAGCGCGCTCCACCCCGCGGGACCTCAGGGGGAGCGGTTCATGTCGCTCTGGTGGCTCGCGCTCGCGATCTCGGCCGTCGTGTTCGTGCTGGTGGTCATCTTCCTGCTCGTGGCCGCGCTGCGCCGGCGGGAGGAGCGCGGCGCCCCGGAGCCGACGGCGGCGCCCGAGCCCTCGCGCGAGCGGGCGCTGGGGCGCGCGGTGAGCGTGGCCGCGGCGCTCACGGTGGTGATCCTGTTCGTGTGGCTGGTGGCGGACGTGCGCACCGGGCGCGCCTACACCTCGCTCCGCGCGGCCGGCGCACGCTCGCCCATCGCCATCTCCGTGACCGGGCACCAGTGGTGGTGGGAGGTCCAGTACCCGGATACGGATCCGAGCCGCCGTGTGGTCACGGCGAACGAGATTCACATCCCCGTGGGGCGGCCGGTGGTGTTGACGCTCACGTCCACCGATGTGATCCACAGCTTCTGGGCGCCGAACCTCGGTGGGAAGCGCGATCTCCTCCCGGGGTACGTGACCACCACCTGGTTCCAGGCGGACCGCGCCGGCGTGTACCGCGCGCAGTGCGCCGAGTTCTGCGGGCATCAGCACGCGCACATGGCGCTGCTCGTCGTGGCCGAGTCCCCCGATCGCTTCCAGGCGTGGCTCGCGGCGCAGCGTCGCCCCGCGGCGACGCCAACGGACTCGCTGCGCGCGCGCGGGGCGCGCGTCTTCCTCGGCGCGCAGTGCATGATGTGCCACCAGATCTCCGGCACGCCGGCGGGCGGCCAGACCGCCCCCGATCTCACGCACTTCGGCAGCCGGCGCACCATCGCCGCCGGCACGCTCCCGAACACGCGCGGCAACCTCGCGGGGTGGATCGTGGATCCGCAGGGGATCAAGCCGGGATCGCTGATGCCGCAGAATCCGCTCTCCCCCGACGAGCTGCAGGCGCTCATCGCCTACCTGGAGGGACTCGAGTGATGCGCGATGGAAGCGCGGTGCGCGCCACCACCGTGGCCGCCGAGCCGGCGGTCGACGAGCGCCAGCTGGCGACGCGCCACGAGGCGCTCGACGAGCAATGGCGCGACCGCCCGGGATTCATCGGCTGGCTCACGAGCGTGGACCACAAGTCCATCGCCCTACGCTACATCGTCACCGCGTTCATCTTCTTCCTGCTGGCGGGGATCAACGCGGGGATCATGCGCCTCCAGCTCGCGCGCCCCGACAATCACATCGTGGGGCCCGACCTGTACAACCAGCTCTTCACCGTCCACGGCTCCACGATGATGTTCCTGTTCGCGGTGCCGATCATGACGGCGATGGGGCTGTATTTCGTGCCGCTCATGGTCGGCACGCGGAACGTCGCCTTCCCGCGGCTGAACAACTTCGGCTACTACACCTACCTCACCGGCGGCCTGCTCCTCTGGATCGGCTTCCTGCTGAACATCGGGCCGGACACCGGCTGGTTCAGCTACGTCCCCCTCGCCGGCCCGGAGTTCTCGCCGGGGAAGCGCGTGGACATCTGGGCGCAGATGATCACGTTCACCGAGATCGCCGCGATGGTCACGGCGGTGGAGATCATCGTCACCGCGTTCAAGCAGCGGGCGCCGGGGATGTCGCTGGGGCGCGTGCCGCTGTTCGTGTGGGCGGAGGTGATCACGGCGTTCATGATCATCTTCGCCATGCCCGCCGTGATGCTCGACAGCAGCTATCTCGCCATCGACCGGCTGGTCGGCACGCACTTCTTCAACCCGGCGGAAGGCGGCGATGTGCTGCTGCACCAGCACCTGTTCTGGTTCTTCGGGCACCCCGAGGTCTACATCATCTTCATTCCCGCGCTCGGGATGGTGTCGTCGATCGTGGAGACGTTCGCGCGGCGGCCGATCTTCGGCCACACGGCCATGGTGCTGTCGATGATCGCCACCGGCTTCGTCGCGTTCGGCCTGTGGGTGCACCACATGTTCGCGACGAGCATCCCGCAGCTCGGGGAGAGCTTCTTCACCGCCGCCAGCGTCATGATCGCCATCCCGAGCGGCGTGCAGATCTTCTGCTGGATCGCCACGCTCTGGA
>CAMLEQ010000355.1 GCA_946479015.1 uncultured Gemmatimonadota bacterium
GGGCGGGCCGCTTCCTCTTCATGTGTCCTTAACCCGAACCGCCCCCTCCCGGGGGGGGGCTCGGTGCTGGTTGTCGGGTGTTTAACACAACACCCACGGAGCCATTTTCGTGAAACTCGAGACCTTCGCGTTGACGGCCGTCGCGGTGGGCGCCCTCCTGGGGTGCGGCGGCGGCAAGGACCAGGGCACCTCCGCCGCCGCGGCGACCCGCGGCGCCACCGCCGGCGTCGACCTCACCGGCGCCGGCGCCACCTTCCCGTATCCGATCTACAGCAAGTGGTTCTCCGACTACGCCCAGCAGAAGGGCGTGAAGATCAACTACCAGTCGATCGGCTCCGGCGGCGGGATCCGCCAGCTCAGCGAGGGGACGGTGGACTTCGGCGCCTCCGATGCGCCGATGTCCGACGCCGAGATGGCGAGGACGAAGGGACCGGTGATGCACTTCCCCACCGTCATCGGCGCGGTGGCGGTGACCTACAACCTTCCCGGCCTCTCGAAGCCGCTCCAGCTCGATGGCGCCACGCTCGCCGCGCTCTTCGACGGCAAGATCAGCAAGTGGAACGACCCGCGCCTCGCCACGCTCAACCCCGGTGTGAAGCTCCCCGCCACCGACGTGCTGGTGGTGCACCGCTCCGACGGTAGCGGCACCACGTACATCTTCTCCGACTACCTGAGCGCGGTCGACGCCGGTTGGGCGAAGGCACCGGGGAAGGGGAAGGAGCTGTCCTGGCCCGTGGGGCTCGGCGCGAAGGGGAACGAGGGGGTCGCCGGGCAGGTGAAGCAGACGCCCGGCGCGGTGGGCTACGTGGAGCTGGCGTACGCGAAGCAGAACAACCTGCCCGTGGCCGCGCTCCGCAACGCCGCCGGCGCGATGGTGCTCCCGAGCATCGCCTCGGCCACCGCCGCGGCGGCGGGGAAGGCCGCATCGCTCCCCGCCAACACCGACTACCGCATTTCGATCGTGAACGCGCCGGGGCAGGACGCCTACCCGATCGCATCGTTCACCTGGCTGCTCGTGTACCGCACGCAGGCCGACGCGACGAAGGGGCGGAAGCTGCGCGACTTCCTGCACTGGTACCTGCAGCAGGGAGAGCACTCGGCGGCGTCGCTCGAGTACGCGCCGCTGCCGCAGAACATGACCACCCGGCTCGACGCGCGGGTCGACTCGATCCAGGTGGGCCAGGGCGCATGACGCGTCTCACGGGCGCCTCCGTCGGCGACCGCGTCTACCACGCCGCGATCACCTTCTTCGCCGCGTGCGTTCCGCTCCTGGTCGCACTGCTCGCCTGGGAGATCGCGGCCGCCGGGTGGCCCACCTTTCGCCACGCCGGGCTCTCGTTCCTCACGTCGAGCGAGTGGGATCCGGTGAACGCGCGCTTCGGCGCCGCGCCGGCGATCTACGGCACGCTCGTCTCGTCGGCGATCGCGCTGCTCATCGCCACCCCGCTCGCCCTCGGCATCTCGGTCTACCTGTCGGAGTTCGCGCCGCGGTGGCTGCGACAGCCGCTCGGCTTCCTGGTGGACCTGCTCGCCGCCATCCCCAGCGTGGTGTACGGGCTGTGGGGGATCTTCGTGCTCGTGCCGGTGCTGCGGAGTCCCGTGATGCCGTTCCTGCGCGACACCCTCGGCCTGGGGCATACGCCGTTGTTCTCGGGTCCCGCGTACGGGCCGAGCATGCTCGCGGCGGGGGTGATCCTGGCGATCATGGTGCTCCCGTACATCTCGTCGGTGGCGCGCGAGGTGCTGCTCGCCGTCCCGAGGTCGCAGCGCGAGGCGGCGCTCGCGCTCGGCGCCACGCGTTGGGAGGCGATCTGGGGGGCGGTGCTCCCGTACGCGCGGTCGGGCATCGTCGGCGGCGTGATCCTCGGGCTGGGGCGCGCGCTCGGCGAGACGATGGCCGTCACCATGGTGATCGGCAACCGGCAGGAGATCGCGGCATCGCTGTTCGCCCCCGGCTACACCATGGCGTCGCTGATCGCGAACGAGTTCAGCGAGGCGAGCAGCGACGCGCACCTCTCGGCGCTCATGGCGGTGGGGTTCACGCTGTTCGTGATCACCATCGTGGTGAACGCGATCGCGCGCTGGCTCGTGTGGCGCGTGTCGCGCGGCGCGAGCGGGAGGGTGGCGTGAGCGCGACGCTCGCCCCCGAACGCCCCACCGCGCGGCAGCGCGCGGTGGCGGAGCGGACGCGCCGTGGCCTGGGCCGCCGGCGCGCCGTGAACGCGGTGATGGTGGGGCTCACGTTCCTGGCGGCGCTCCTCGCGGTGCTGCCGCTGGTGCTCATCCTCTGGCACCTCCTGCGCAACGGCCTGGGGGCGCTCGACGTCGGCTTCTTCACCCGCATGCCGCGCCCCGTGGGGGAGGCCGGCGGCGGGATGGCGAACGCGATCGTCGGGACGATCATCCTGATCGGGCTCGCCGCCGGCGTGGGGCTTCCGGTGGGCGTCGGCGCCGGGATCTACCTGGCCGAGCACCGCGCCACGCACCTGGCGAACACCGTGCGCTTCCTCTCCGACGTGCTGAACGGGCTCCCGTCGATCGTGATGGGGATCTTCGCCTGGCAGTTCCTCGTGCGGCCGGTGGGGCACTTCTCGGCGCTCTCCGGCGGCGTGGCGCTCGGCGTGATGATGATCCCGATGGTGGCGCGCACCACGGAGGAGATGGTGCGGGTGGTGCCCGTGTCGCTGCGCGAGGCCGCGCTCGCGCTCGGCTACCCGCGCTGGCGGACGTCGCTCGCGATCGTGCTGCGCACGGCGAGCGCCGGGATCGTGACGGGCGCGCTCGTGGCGCTGGCGCGGATCGCCGGCGAGACGGCGCCGCTCCTGTTCACGGCGTTCGGCAACCAGTTCTGGTCCACGGCGATCGGCCAGCCGATCGCCGCGCTTCCCTTGCAGATCTTCACCTATGCGATCAGCCCGTACGACGACTGGCACCGCCTCGCCTGGGCGGGCGCCCTCGTCCTCATCGCGCTCATCTTCGTCATCAGCCTCGTCGCCCGCTTCGCCACGCGCGGCCGGTTCACCACCGGCGGGGGCGACTGACGTGACGGCCACCGGCGTCTCGATCACGGGCCCGACGACTCGGGCGCAGGCGGCCCCCAATGCCGGCGAGGCGGAGCGGGCGCGCATGCAGGCGGAGCGGCTCGATGCGTGGTTCGGCGCGGTGCACGCGGTGCGCGGGATCACCCTCCCCGTGCTCGCCGGACGCGTGACGGCGATCATCGGTCCGTCGGGGTGCGGCAAGTCCACCTTCCTGCGCTGCCTGAACCGCATGCACGAGACCGTGCCCGGCGCGCGCGTCGGCGGCCGCGTGCTGCTGGACGGGCGCGACATCTACGCGCGCGGGATCGACCCGATCGCCGTGCGCCGCCACGTGGGGATGGTGTTCCAGCGCCCCACGCCCTTCCCCACCATGTCCATCCGCGACAACGTCGCCGCCGGCCTGCGCGTGCTCGACCGCCGGCCGCCGTCGCGCGAGGTGGACGCGATCGTGGAGCGCTCGCTGCGGCGCGCGGCGCTGTGGGACGAGGTGAAGGACCGGCTCCGCGCGAGCGCGCTCGCGCTCTCCGGCGGCCAGCAGCAGCGCCTCTGCATCGCGCGCGCCCTGGCCAACGACCCCGAGGTGCTGCTCCTCGACGAGCCGGCGAGCGCGCTCGACCCCGTGGCCACGCAGCGCATCGAGGAGCTCCTGTACGAGCTCAAGGGGGAGCTCACGATCGTGATCGTGACCCACAACATGCAACAGGCGGCGCGCGTGTCCGACCACACGGCGTTCTTCCTCGGCGGGGAGCTGGTGGAGCTCGCCCCCACCGAGACCATGTTCACCACGCCGGCGGACGCGCGCACCGAGGCGTACATCACCGGACGGTTCGGATGACCGAGATCGCGACCGCCGTGCGCGTGCCGCCGCGCGCCACGCCCGCGGAGCGCCCCGCCGTGAATGCCGAGGCCACGGAGCGCGGGCGCATCGACATCGAGCACTTCTCCTTCTGGTACGGCGCCAAGCAGGCGTTGCGCGAGATCACGCTCGCCATCCCGCCGCGCGCGATCACGGCGTTCATCGGCCCGTCGGGGTGCGGGAAGTCCACGCTGCTCCGCTCGATCAACCGGCTGAACGCGCTCATCCCCGGCGCCCGCCACGAGGGGGCGATCCTGCTCGATGGCGCCGACGTGTACGCCTCCGGCTCCGATCCGGTGGTGCTGCGGCAGCGCACGGGGATGGTGTTCCAGCGCTGGAACCCCTTCCCGAAGTCGATCTACGACAACGTGGCGTTCGGGCCGAGGCTCAACCGCGCGCCCCGTCGCGCGGAGCTGGACGAGATCGTGGAGCGCTCGCTGCGGCGCGCGGCGCTGTGGGACGAGGTGAAGGACCGG
>CAMLEQ010000356.1 GCA_946479015.1 uncultured Gemmatimonadota bacterium
CGCTGGGGCGGCGCTTCCGCGCGCTCAAGCTCTGGTGCCTGATCCGCGAGCAGGGGGTCGCCGGACTCAGGGCGCGCCTGCGCCGCGATCTGGAGAACGCGCGCTGGCTCGCGGAGCGCGTGCGGGAGATGCCGGAGTGGCGCGTGGTCGCGCCCGTCCCCCTGCAGACCGTGTGCGTGCGGCACGAGCCGCCCGGCCTCAGCGGCGATGCCCTCGATGCGCACACCCTCGCCTGGGCCGATCGCGTGAACCGCTCCGGCGCCGCGTTCGTCACGCCGGCGACGCTCGAGGGTCGCTGGATGGTGCGGCTCTCCGTGGGCGCTGAAACAACCGAGCGCTCGGACGTGGACGCGCTCTGGCGCATCGTGCGGGACGCGGCGGAGCTCGGATAGCGGGCACGCACCCGGGGAACCTTTCGCACCCGCCTCAGGTTTCGGCCCATCACGAGAGCGGCCCATCGCCGCTCCGACAGCGGAGGGGCGTGCCGTGACGAACGCCGAGAGCATCCGCCTCGATGAGGACGCGCGCCGCGCGCGCAACTGGAAGCGCTGGGGCCCTTACCTGGCCGAACGCCAGTGGGGCACCGTGCGCGAGGACTACTCCGAGCACGGCGACTCCTGGGATCATTTCTCGCACGATCAGGCGCGCAGCCGCGCCTACCGCTGGGGAGAGGACGGGCTGCTCGGCATCACCGACCGCGAATGCCGCATGTGCTTCGCGCTCGCGCTGTGGAACGGGCGCGACCCCATCCTCAAGGAGCGGCTGTTCGGACTCACCGGCCCGGAGGGGAATCACGGCGAGGACGTGAAGGAGTGCTACTACTACCTGGACAGCACGCCCACGCACTCGTACATGCGCGCGCTGTACAAGTACCCCCAGGCGGCGTACCCGTACGCGCGCCTCGTGGCGGAGAACCGCCGGCGCGGCAGGGCGGATCCCGAATACGAGCTGCTCGACACGGGCGTCTTCGACGACGACCGATACTTCGATGTGATCGCGGAGTACGCCAAGGGCGCCCCCGACGACATCCTGATCCGCATCACCATCGAGAACCGCGGAGCGGCGCCCGCGCGGCTCGACCTGCTCCCCATGCTCTGGTTCCGCAACACCTGGTCGCTGGGGCGCGGTGGCGATGGCTACTGGGGCAGGCCGTCGCTCGCGGCCACCGGCCCCACGAGCGTGCTCGCGACGCACCAGACGCTCGGTCAGTACCGGCTCGAGTCCGAGCCCGTGCGCGGCGCCGCGCCGCCGGAGCTGCTGTTCACGGAGAACGAGACCAACTACGAGCGGCTGTACGACGCGCCGAACGGCAGCCCGTTCGTCAAGGACGCGTTCCACGATTACGTCATCGCCGGACGCGCCGATGCGGTGAATCCCGCGCAGCGAGGCACCAAGGCGGCCGTGCGCTACACGCTCGATGTGCCAGCGCGCGGCGCCGTCGCCGTGCGGCTGCGACTCTCATCCCGCGCCGAGGCGCCGGCATCCCCCTTCGGTGTGGGGTTCGACGCGACGATCGCCGAGCGCGCGCGTGAGGCGGACGCGTTCTACGCCGAGAAGCTCCCAGCGGCGGCGACGCCCGACGAGCTGCGCGTCATGCGGCAGAGCTACGCCGGCCTCCTCTGGTCCAAGCAGTTCTACCACTACGTGGTGCGCGACTGGCTCGAGGGCGATCCCGCCCACCCCGCCCCACCCGCCAGGCGCCGCATGGGGCGCAACGCCGACTGGGGGCACGTCCACAATCGCGACGTGCTCTCCATGCCCGACAAGTGGGAGTACCCGTGGTACGCGGCGTGGGACATCGCCTTCCACATGATCGCCATGGGCGTCGTGGACCCGCACTTCGCCAAGCACCAGCTGCTGCTGCTCCTGCGCGAGTGGTACATGCACCCCAACGGCCAGATCCCGGCGTACGAGTTCGCGTTCGGCGACGTGAACCCGCCCGTGCACGCGTGGGCGTGCTGGCGCGTGTACAAGTTGACCGGCCCCCGCGGCCGGCGTGATCGAGCCTTCCTCTCCCGCGCGTTCCACAAGCTGCTCATCAACTTCACCTGGTGGGTCAACCGGAAGGACCTCGAGGGACACCACCTGTTCGCCGGCGGCTTTCTCGGCCTCGACAACATCGGCGTCTTCGATCGCTCGCAGCCGCTCCCCACCGGCGGCCATCTGGAGCAGGCCGACGGTACCGCATGGATGGCGTTCTACTGCGCGACCATGCTCTCGATGGCGCTGGAGCTCGCGAGCGAGGACCCGGCGTACGAGGACGTGGCCTCCAAGTTCTTCGAGCACTTCGTGGCCATCACCGACGCCATGAACACGCTTGGCGGCACCGGGCTGTGGGACGAGGAGGACGGCTTCTACTACGACCAGCTCCACGCCGACGGCGCGCACATCCCGCTGCGCATTCGCTCGCTCGTGGGGGTCATCCCGCTCTTCGCCTGCGAGATCCTGCGCGAGGACGTGATCCGCGAGCTCCCAGGCTTCGCCAAGCGCACCGGCTGGTTCCTCGAGAATCGCGCCGATCTGGCGAAGCACATCTCGTGCATGACCCGCATGGGCGACTCGGGGGAGCAGCAACGGCTGCTCGCCATCCCGTCGCGCGACCGGCTGGTGCGCGTGCTGCGCTACGTCCTCGACGAGCGGGAGTTGCTCTCTCCCTACGGCGTGCGCTCCGTCTCGCGCATCTACGAGACGACGCCCTACGTCTTCCGCGGCGCGGGGATGGAGTACCGCGTGGACTACGTGCCAGCCGAGGGGAACACGGGGCTGTTCGGCGGCAACTCGAACTGGCGCGGGCCGATCTGGTTTCCGATCAACTACCTGCTCATCGAGGCGCTCGAGCGCTATCACCAGTTTTACGGTGACGCACTCCGGGTGGAGTGCCCCACCGGCTCCGGCCACCGCATGACGCTCCAGCAGGTGGCGCGCGAGCTGTCGCGCCGTCTGTCCGCGATCTTCCTCGCCGATGCCGCCGGACGCCGCCCCGTGCACGGCGACGACCGGCGGTACGCGGACGATCCGGCGTGGCGCGACCTGCTGCTGTTCTACGAGTACTTCCACGGCGACACCGGGCGCGGCGCGGGCGCGAGCCATCAGACGGGGTGGACCGCGCTGGTGTCGCGCTGCATCGCGGACATCGCGCGCGCCCGCGAGATGCCGGGCGCCACCGTGCTGCCGCCGACTCCCGAGCCGGTGGCCGCCCCCGCGGGCTGGCGCTGAGCCGTGGGCGCGACGTCCATCGTCGCGCGATGGGAACCTATTCGCGAGAGGTCTCGTTCTGGCCCGCGCAGTCGATCGCGCCCGGCCGGCGCTCCACGCAACGAGATCGAGAACAAGGAGACCACCATGCAACGCCGCACCATCGTCATCGCGCTGGCCGCCATCGCGGCCGTCGGCCTCTGGTACGCCTTCCGTCCCGAGCGCCTGTTCATCGACCGGACCGTCAACGAGAGCCTCGAAGCCGCCATGGCGGCGACGGCGCCGGCCGCGACGGCCGAGCCGTCGCGCCCCACGGCGCGGAGCATCGCCGTCGGCCGCTTCCATTCCAACGCGCACGCCACGCGCGGCACGGCCACCGTGTACGAGATCGGCGGTGGACGCCGCATCCTCCGCCTCACCGACTTCGAGACGTCCAACGGCCCGGACGTGCACGTGTACCTGGTGGCCGCCTCCGACGTGATGGACGACGCCACCGTGTCGCGCGCGGGGTTCGTGGAGCTCGGGAGCATCAAGGGGAACCGCGGCGACCAGAACTACGAGCTGCCGGCGAGCGTTGACCTCGCGCGCTACCGCACCGTCACCATCTGGTGCCGCCGCTTCAGCGTGAACTTCGGCAGCGCGCCACTCGGCACGGCCGGGTCGTGAGCGACACGCCCTCCCCGCGCCCCCGATGCGCGCGTGCCCCGCGGCGATCGTCGCGGGGCACGCGCGCATCGGGGCACCGCGCCGCCGTCACCGGCTCAGCGTGGCGGCATCGCGCGCCGGGTCGTACACGCAGGAGACCCGCCACTGCGAGCCGCGGTCGCCGCGCACGTACATCTGCGTGCTCAGCATCCCCCGCCGCGTCCTGCTCCAGTCGCCGAAGCCGTCGACGCGGGCGTGCCAGCCGCTCGCGGCGCGGGCGCACGCGTGCCGCGCGCGCTCCTGCGTGCCGTGCCACGACCGGTCGTCGCCGCGATCCGGCCCGCGGCCGCGATCCCAACCGGAGTGGTTCCCGCGGTCCCAGTGGTCGTCGTCGCGGTCGTGGTACACATCGCGCCGGCGGTCGTCATCGCGGCGCCCGTAGCGGTCATGATCGCCGTAGCCGCCGTTCCCGTAGCCGCCATTCCCGTAGCCGCCGTCCCAGCCGCCGG
>CAMLEQ010000357.1 GCA_946479015.1 uncultured Gemmatimonadota bacterium
GTGGCCAGCGCCGTGGCAGCCCGGATGTTCGACACGCGGTAGGTGCGCGGTCCGATCCCGTACGCGCGGGGCGGTGCGAACTGGGCGGCGGCGAGCGCCGGCGCCGGCGCCGCCGGCACGCGCGCGGCCGGGGCGAGCGCCGGCGACGTCGCGAACGTCGCCGGACGGCGCACGCTGTCCGGGACGGCGCTCAGGTCGAGTCCCGTGGCGTGCAGCCGCAGGTAGTAGATGGCGCCGCGCGCCGAGTCGGGCTCGGGCGCCGTGGCGGCGCCGGTGACGAGCGTGAGCGTGCGCGTCGCGCCCGTCGCGAGCTCCATCACCTCGATGTTCGGGATCCCGGTGGCATCGGAGACCAGCGCCACCTCGCGGCCGCCGGCGAGGAACGCCGGCTCGTAGCGGTTCGCGCCATCGTCGGGCCCCACGAAGCGCGGTTCGGCCGGCGCCTCGGCGTCCACGAGCGCCACGCGCCAGCGTCCGCCGGACTGCACGCTGACGGCGATGGTGCGGCCGTCGGGAGAGACGCGCGGCCGATGGTACACCACGTGCGGCGCGCCGTGCGCGAGCGTCGTCAGGCGCCCCGTGGCGAGATCCACCCGCACGAGATCGCAGATCCCCCCCACGCAGCGGTCGGCGGCAGCCCAGCGGCCGTCGGGGGATGGGTCGGCGTGCTGAACGGCGGCGTCGTGCGTGATGCGGCGCACGTCGCCGGTGCGCATGTCCCACTCGAACAGGTCGGGGCGCACGGCGCCGTCGCCGCGCCCGGTGTAGCGGATCACGAGCAACCGGTGGCCGTCGGGGAGGAAGCGCGGCTCGGTGAACGCCGCGCCGCCGCGCGGATAGAGCGTGGCCACCGGGGTGCGAGGCGTCGGACGCCAGTGCACGGCGGGGACATCCTCGGGATCGAGCTGGAGGTCGCGCGCCCGCGCCCGCGCGGCGGCGATGCTGTCGCGCGGCGACTCCTCGGTGCGCCACACGACCACGCGCGTGGGCTCATCGCGCGGGGAGAGCGTGAGCGCCACGAGGCGGCCGTCGCGCGAGACGGCGGGGCTGCCGGTGCGCCACTGGAGCGACTGCACCACCCGCCCCGCGCCGGAGTCCGCCGCCGACGGACCCAGCGCGGCGCCGATGCCCCGCTCCACCTCGAGCGCCTTCCCGGTGAGCTCGGCGGTGAAGCGCCCGTAGAGGTCTTGCGGGTAGCCGCCGAACACGCCGGCGAAGGCCGCGTCGAACGAGCGATTGCGCCGCGCGCTCATGCGGCGCCAGAGGTGCACCAGGCTCGAGTCGCCGGAGCGCTCCACGAGCCACTCCAGGTAGGCGGAGCCGGCCAGGTACGCCATCGACCCGCCCTCGAAGCGGGGATCGCGGTCGAGCTGCCCGTAGGTGGGGAGCTTCCCTTCCCTCGCCCACTCGCGCAGCACCGCCGCGCGCCACGCCGAGTGCGGCCGACCCATCCCGGTGAGCTTCCCTTCGACATAGGTGGCGTATCCCTCGATCAGCCACCGCGGAGACTTCAGCGCCAGCGGGCCGAGCTTCGCCGGCGCGATGCGCGCGAGGAAGCGCTGGAGCGGATTGCGCGAGGGCCGCGTGAGCTGCGCCACGTGCGCGAACTCGTGGACGGCGAGCATCTCCCCCCACCCCCTGTTGTCGCCGACACCGGTGGTGGGATCGGGCGGGGTGGGCCAGAAGAAGATGAGCGGCTCGTCGAGCAACGGGATCGCGAACCCGTTGGACATGCTGTTGGGGTCCTCGACGATGATCGTCACGCGCCGCCCCGGCGCGTGCCCCACGAGCGCGGTGACCTCGCCGTACACCGACTCGATGCGCGACGCCACGTCGCGCGTCCACGCCTCGGCGCGCGCCGGATAATGAATGATGAAGTGGCGCGTCTCGATCGTGCGCCAGCGCAGGTTCGGGTAGGTGAGCTGGTCGCCCTGGGCGCGCGCGGGGCGCGCGAGGGCGGCGGCGCAGAGCAGGGCGAGCGCGAGCGTCGAGATCAGCCGCATCGGGAAGGTCGCATGATGGGTACGGCGTCCGGGAATCCCCGATGCCGAGCGGGAAAGATGCCAGCGGTGCGTGCCGCCGACAACGCGACCGTTCTCCCGGCGGCCCGGATGTGCCATCTTTAGCGACGCCGCGAACGGCGCGAGCGCGCTCACACCACTGTCCTCACAGCGAGGCCTGCCACATGACCGACACCGCATTGCGCGACGTGATGGCGACCATCCCCAACGGGGCGTGTCCCATCGAGGGGGTGGGGACGGCGGGACAGCCGGCCGAGGGCGCGTGGCGGGAGCTGGCGCGGGCCGGCTATCGCAGCGTGGTGGACCTGCGCGCGGCGGACGAGCCGCGTGGCCACGACGAGCTCGCCGCCGTGCGCGAGGCGGGGCTGGAGTACCTGCCGCTCCCGGTGACGCAGGCCACGCTCGACGACGCGGCCTTCGACCGCTTCCGTGACATCATGCGCGACCCGGCGCACCGCCCGATCGTGGTGCACTGCGCCACATCCAATCGCGTGGGCGCGCTGCTGCTCCCGTATTTCGCGCTCGATGAGCAGCGCCCGCTCGGCGAAGCCGTGCCGCTCGCGCAGCGCGCGGGGCTGCGGAGCCCGGAGCTCGCCGCCATCGCCCTGGACTACGCGCGCCGGCACGGCGCCCGCTGACGAACCCTCTCCGAACTCACTCCATGTTCCTGCGACGGTTCTACGACGAGCAGCTCGCGCAGGCGAGCTACATGATCGGCTGCACGGCGACCGGCGCGGCGCTGGTGGTGGACGCCAATCGCGATGCCGAGCAGTACGTGGCGGCGGCCGCGGCGGAGGGGGTGCGCATCACGCACGTCACCGAAACGCACATCCACGCGGATTTCGTGTCGGGGAGCCTCGAGCTGGCGCGCGCCACTGGCGCGCGGCTGTACCTGTCCGACCAGGGAGGTGCCGACTGGCGCTACGCGTTCGCGGAGCGCGAGAGCGCCGTTCCCCTCCGCGACGGATCCTGCTTCGACGTAGGGCGCGTGCGGGTGAGCGTGATGCACACTCCCGGACACACGCCGGAGCACCTCACCTTCCTCGTCACCGACACCGCCACCGCCGACCGTCCGATGGGCGCGTTCACGGGCGACTTCGTGTTCGCCGGGGACGTGGGGCGCCCCGACCTGCTGGAGCGGGCCGCCGGCGTGTCGGGGACGATGGAGGCGTCCGCGCGCGTGTTGTTCCGGTCGTTGGGCCGCCTCGCGGCGCTCCCCGACTATCTCCAGCTCTGGCCGGGGCACGGCTCCGGCTCGGCGTGCGGCAAGGCGCTCGGCGCGGTGCCGCAGACCACGCTCGGCTACGAGCGGCTGTTCAACTGGGCGTTCGGCGTGCGCGACGAGGAGGAGTTCGTGCGCATGGTGCTCGCGGGGCAGCCGGAGCCGCCGAAGTACTTCGCGCAGATGAAGCGCGTGAACCGCGACGGCCCGCGCGTGCTCGGCGGCGTGCGACGCCCCGAGCGACTCGCCGCCTCGCGGCTCGCGCCGCTGCTGGCCGAGGGAGCCCTGGTGGTGGACACGCGGCACACCGCCGACTTCGCGGCGGGGCACGTGCCGGGGACGATCAACATCCCGCTCAACAAGTCGTTCACGACGTGGGCCGGTTGGCTGCTCCCGTACGACCGCGACTTCTACCTGATCGTGGACGAGGACGAGGACGGCGCGCGGAGCGCACGCGCGACGCGCGACCTGACGATGATCGGCCTCGACCGGATCGCCGGCCACTTCGGCGCCGATGTGCAGGACGCGTGGACAGCGGAGGGGCGCGAGCTGGAGACGGTGCCCCAGATGGACGCCGCCACGCTGCGTTCTGCGCTCGAGCGTGGCGACGCGGCGGTGATCGACGTGCGCGGCGCCGCGGAATGGAACGCGGGCCACCTCCCCGGCGCGCGCCACGTGCCGCTCGGCTATCTCGCCGATCATCTCGCCGAGCTCCCGCGCGACGTGCCGCTGGTGATGCAGTGCCAGGGGGGCTCGCGCTCGGCGATCGCGTCGAGCGTTCTGCTGGCGAGAGGGTTCGGGACGGTGGTGAATCTGACGGGGGGCTATGGCGGGTGGGTGCGGGACGGCGGGGAGGTCGTTGGTGGGGGCCAGGGGCCAGAGGCCGGGGATCAGGGGGATCTCGGGAAGGCGGGGTGAGGGGTCGGGTGCGACGAATGAGCAGGGGCCGGGGGTGTGCGGGGCGCGGAGCGCGGGATTCCCGGAACTGCAACAGCACGGATGCGGAAGTGGGGGGGGGGGGGGGGGCCAGCCCGCGCCCCCGCGCGGGACACGACCCCATAACAAAAAACCCGGAGC
>CAMLEQ010000358.1 GCA_946479015.1 uncultured Gemmatimonadota bacterium
GGTGCACGCCGATGCGGCGGTGGCGCTCGACGACGCGTTCGGCGACGGCCCGGGGATCCTACTGATCGCCGGCACCGGCTCGGTCGCGTTCGGCCGCGGCCCCGCCGGCGCGCAGATGCGCTGCGGGGGATGGGGGCCGGTGTGTGGCGACGAGGGTGGCGGGGTGTGGATCGGCCGGCGCGCGCTCTCCGTGGTGACGTCGGCGGCGGACGGGCGCGAGCCGGAGACGGCGCTGGTGGGCGCGGTGCTCACGGCCGCGGAGCTCAATGAGGCGGCCGAGTTGGTGGGGTGGGCCGCGGCGGCCACGCCGGCGCAGCTCGCGTCGCTCGCGCCGGTGGTGGTGACCACGGCCGAAGGGGGCGACCTGCGGGCGAACGCGATCCTGACGCTCGCCTCGGAGGAGCTCGTGCTCCACGTGCGCACGCTGGCGCGCAAGCTCTTTCAGGACGAGCGCGCCGCCTGCCCTGTGGCGCTCGGCGGCGGCCTGCTCGCGCCGGGCGCGGCGCTCCGGAAGCGCGTCGAGCACCGCCTCAAGTCCGCCGTCCCCGGCGCCCAGGTGCGCGCCGAGGAGGTGCGCCCGGTGAGAGGTGCAGTGCTGGGGGCGCTGAGATTTCTGGGGGTAGAGGCTTAGGGTTGGGGGATTGTAGGACCTAGTGGCTAGACCACCAAACAACGCGTGTCGCGTGTGGGGAACTGACGGAACGAGGGCGTAGGTACGGCGGCGTGTACGGCGGGATGTAGAGAGAGTCCATCTACAGCCGAGCCTACACGCGCTCTACCTCGCATCTACTCCCGTCAGTCTCCCACACGCCACACGCGTTCCATGGTGGTCTAGCCACTAGGTCCTACACCCCAGCTACCGGAGCCGCCTGCACCGCCGGAGCCTCCCCCGGAAACTCGCCTTCCCACCGGGCCATCACTACCGTGGCCAGGCAGTTCCCCACGAGGTTGATCGACGTCCGTGCCATGTCCATCAGCGCGTCCACACCGAGGATCACCGCCACGCCCTGGAGCGGGAGGCCGAAGCTGGCGAGGGCGCCGGAGAGGATCACCAGCGAGGCTCGCGGCACCGCCGCCACGCCTTTGCTCGTGAGCATCAGCGTCAGCATCATCAGCAGCTGCTGGCCGAGCGACATGTCCACCCCCGCCGCCTGCGCCACGAAGACGGAGGCGACCGCGAGGTAGAGCGTGCTCCCATCCAGGTTGAACGAGTAGCCGGTGGGGAGCACGAAGGCCACGATCCGCCGCGGCACGCCGAGCGCCTCCAGCTCCTCCATCGCGCGCGGCAGCGCCGCCTCCGACGAGGCGGTGGAGAACGCGATGAGCGCCGGCTGCTTCACCGCCCGCAGGAAGCGCTTGAGCGGCACGCGCGTGATGACCGCCACCGGCACGAGCACCGCGACGATGAACACGGCGAGCGCGCCGTAGAGGGTGAGCACCAGCAGCCCGAGGTTGCGCAGCACCCCGAGGCCGCTCTTCCCCACCGTGAACGCGATCGCCGCCCCGATGCCGACGGGGGCGAACGCCATCACGAGGTTGGTGAACTTGAACATCACCTCGGCCGTGCTCTCGGCGAAGGAGAGCATGAAGCGCTTCGGCTCCCCCTGCACGTGCGCCAGTGCCACGCCGAACAGCACGGCGAAGAACACGATCTGGAGCACCTCGTTCGTGGCCGCCGCCTCGAAGAAGCTCTGCGGCACGATGTGCTCCAGCACCCCGGCGAGCGACACGTGCGTGGAGGCGAGCTGCGCCCCCTCCGCCGCGGACACCGTGTCCAGCGTCACGCCGGCGCCGGGGCGCACGAGGTTCACCGCCGCCAGCCCCACCACGAGCGCCAGCGTGGTCACGATCTCGAAGTAGACGATGGACCGCAGCGCCAGCCGCCCCACGCGCTTCATGTCATCGCCGTGGCCGGCGATCCCCACCACGAGCATGCTGGTGATCAGGGGCACGATCAGCAGCTTGACCATGCGCAGGAACATCGTGGACAGTGGCTTGAGCGCCACCGCCACGTCGGGGGCCGCCCAGCCGAGGAGCGTGCCCACGATCATCGAGATCACGATCCACTGGGTCAGCGAGACGCGCCGGATGGCTTTCCACATGAGCGATGCGGGGTTCGAGGTGGTGGGCCGGGTCAATCGCCTTCCACCTCCGCCGGCACCGGGGCGGTGCCGCGCCGCAGCGTGGAGTGCGCGTAGCCGTACACGAAGTAGAACACCAGGCCGATGCCGAGCCAGATCACGAACCGCTCCCACGCCTGCGGCGGCAGCCCCTTCATGAGGAAGATGCAGACCGCCGCGCCGCCGAGCGACACGGGCCAGACGAAGGGGACACGGAACGGGCGCGGCCGGTCCGGCTCCTTGTAGCGCAGCACCAGCACGCCGATGCACACGAGCACGAACGCGGAGAGCGTGCCGATGTTCGTGAGATCGTACGTCTCCCCGGCATCGCCGATCAACGACCAGACCGCGACGAACACCCCCGTGAGGAGCGTGGTGACGTACGGCGTGCGGTAGCGGCCGTGGACCTTGGCCGCCCACTGCGGCAGCAGCCCGTCGCGGGCCATGGCGAAGAAGATGCGCGGCTGGCCGTACTGGAACACCAGGAGCACGGCGGTCATCGAGAACACCGCGCCGAACGCCACGACCCGGCTCACGTTCGTGAGCCCGGCGAGCTGCAGGGCGTGGGCGAGCGGGTCGGCCACCGCGAGCTGGCTGGCCGGCGCCATCCCCGTGAGCACGATCCCCACCACGATGTAGATGAACGTGCAGATCGCGAGGCCGCCCAGGATCCCGAGCGGAAGGTTGCGCTGCGGGTTGCGCGTCTCCTCGGCGGCCGTGGAGATCGCGTCGAAGCCGATGTAGGCGAAGAAGACGATCGCCGCCCCGTGGTGAATGCCGGTGAAGCCGTTCGGCGCGAACGGGTGGTAGTTCGCGGGGGTGATGTGCATCACGCCGATGCCGACGAACAGCGCGAGCACCACCAGCTTCACCACCACCATCACGTTGTTCGCCCGGGCACTCTCCCGCACGCCGAGCATCAGGAGCCACGTGATGAGCATCACGATGGCGAACGCCGGCACGTTGATGAGGATCGGAATCCCCGCCACGTGGGGGGCCGTCTGGAGCAGCCCGTGCACCGCCGGGTCGGGGCTCAGGAGCGCGGTGCGGTACCCTGTCGTGAGCCACACCGGGAGGTCGAGCAGGCCGCCGGTGAGGGTGCGGAAGTAGTCCCCCCACGAGATGGCGACGGCGACGTTCCCCACCGCGTACTCGAGGATGAGGTCCCACCCGATGATCCAGGCGACGATCTCGCCGAGGGTGGCGTAGGAGTACGCGTACGCGCTCCCCGCCTGCGGGATCATGGACGCCAGCTCGGCGTAGCAGAGCCCCGCGAGCGCGCAGGCGAAGCCGGCGAGGACGAAGGAGAAGACCAGCGCGGGGCCGGCGCCGCTCCGGATCACGTGACCGGCGGCATCCGTCTGTCCGGCGGCGGCGGTCCCGATGGCGCTGAAGATGCCAGCGCCGATCACCGCCCCGATCGACAGCATGATGAGATCGCCCGCCCCGAGCGCCCGCTTCAGCGTGTTCGGGTTGTCCCCCTCGGAGACGAGTGCCTGGATCGGCTTACGAGAGAACAGAGATGACATCACGTTTCCTGGTGTGAGATGCGGCCGGAGGGGGTTCCCCCCGGCCGCATCGCGGTTCACGGCGCGCCAGGCGTGCCGCCGGCACCTACTGGCGCTCGATCCGCATCGCGTAGAACGAGCGCCAGACGAACGTCAGGGCGACCACGAGGAAAGCGGCGGCGAGCACGTGGCTCAGCCCCGGCCCCTTGTCGACGGTCAGCGACACCGCCAGCTCCACGGCCAGGAGCCCGAACAGCGTCGTGAACTTGATGATCGGGTTCATCGCCACCGAGGCGGTGTCCTTGAACGGATCACCCACGGTGTCGCCGACGACGGTCGCGGCGTGGAGGTCGGTCCCCTTCTGCTTCAGCTCGACCTCCACGATCTTCTTCGCGTTGTCCCACGCCCCGCCGGCGTTCGCCATGAAGATCGCCTGGTACAACCCGAACAGCGCGATCGAGACGAGATAGCCGATGAAGAAGTACGGCTCGACGAACGCGAAGGCGAGCGTCGCGAAGAACACCGTCAGGAAGATATTGAGCATCCCCTTCTGCGCATACTGGGTGCAGATCTCCACCACCTTCTTGGAGTCGCTCACCGAGGCCTTGGTCGCGCCCTCGAGCTTGATGTTGGCCTTGATGAACTCCACCGCGCGGTACGCGCCCGTGGTCACCGCCTG
>CAMLEQ010000359.1 GCA_946479015.1 uncultured Gemmatimonadota bacterium
CCTTCCTCGGCGATGCCGTCCTCACCACCGCGCTCATCGCGGAGCTGGCGCGGCGCGGGCCGGTGGACGTGGTGGTGACGCCGGCGGCGGCGCCGGTGCTCGCGAACCACCCGGGAATCCGCGAGCGGTTCGTCTACGACAAGCGCGGGGGCGACGCGGGGGCGGCGGGGCTGCTGCGCCTCGCGCGGCGCATCCGGCGGCACTACCGCGAGCGCGGAGAGCGGGCGACGGCGTACCTGGCGCAGAGCTCGGCACGCAGCGCGGCGCTGGCGCTGCTCGCGGGGATCGGCGAGCGCGTGGGGTTCGCCGGCGCGCCGGGGCGCGCGCTGTACACCAGACGCGTCCCCCGTCGCACCGACCGTCACCACGCCGAGCGCCTCTGGCGCCTCGCCTTCGCCGGCGCACCCGCGGCGGAGCCCGCTCCCGAGGCGTTCAGACCGACGCTCTTCCCCGGCCCCGCGGAGCGTGCGGCAGTGGACGCCCTGCTCGGCGCCGGGGGCGCTGCACGCCCGCTCGTGGTGCTCGCGCCGGGGAGCGTGTGGGGGACCAAGCGGTGGCCGTACTATCCGGAGCTGGCGGCGCGCCTCGCGCCGCACGCGCGCCTCGCGGTGGTCGGCGGGCCGGCGGACGGGGAGCACGCGCGCGAGATCATGGCGGCGGCGCCATCGGCGGGAATCGTCGACGCCACCGGTCGCCTCTCCCTTCTCGGCTCCGCGGAGCTGATCGGCCGCGCCGCGCTCCTGGTCACCAACGACTCGTCGCCGCAGCACCTCGCGTCGGCGATGGGGACGCCCACGATCACGCTCTTCGGCCCGACCGTCCCCGCGTTCGGTTTCGGGCCGCTCGCGCCCGACTCCCTCTCGCTCGGGCACGAGCATCTCGAGTGCCGGCCCTGCCATCATCACGGTCCCCCGGCCTGCCCCCTCGGGCACTGGCGGTGCATGCGGGAGCTCGACGTGGAGCGCGTGGCGGTGGCGGCGGCCGGGGTGCTCGGCGTGAAGCGCGGGGTGCCCGCCGACCGCTGATCGCTTACCTTATTCGTCGTCCTTCCGAGCGCCGTCCCCGTTCCCCGACAACGCGAGCCCATGCCCAGAACCCGTCCGCAGTACATCATCGGCGTCGACCTCGGTGGCACGAACATCGTCGTCGGCGCGATGCCCGAGGACGGCAGCCGCGAGCTCGGTGTGCGCGAGGAGCCGACCCACTCCGAGCGGGGTGCGGAGTCGGTGGTGGACCGGATCGTGTCGATGATCGCGCAGACGATCTCCGATGTCATCGCGACGCAGGGGGCGAGGCCGCAGGACTTCCTCGGCGTGGGGATCGGCGCCCCCGGCCCGCTCGACCGTGAGCGCGGGATCGTGGTGGTGGCGCCGAACCTGGGGTGGCGCAACTTCCCCCTGCGCGAGGAGATCTCCGAGCGCATCCGCCTCCCCGCCACGCTGGACAACGACGCCAACTGCGCGACGGTGGGCGAGTGGTGGCGCGGGGCGGCGCAGGGGGCGCGCAACGTGGTGGGGCTCACCATCGGCACGGGGATCGGCGGCGGGATCGTCCTCGACGGACGGCTCTATCACGGCTCGTCGGACGTGGCGGGGGAGATCGGGCACACCACCATCGACTCCACGGGGCGCTACTGCCGCTGCGGGAATTACGGCTGCCTCGAGGCGTACGCCTCTGGCCCGGCGATCGCGCTGCGGGCGCGCGAGGCGCTCGAGCGCGACGAGGTCTCCGTGCTGCACCGGATGGTGGACGGCCAGCTCGAGCGCCTCACCGCCGCCACGGTGTACGAGGCGGCGAAGAACGGCGACGCGCTCGCGCTGGAGGTGGTCCGCGACACGGCGAGGTTCCTCGGCACCGGCGTCGCGAACCTGCTCAACACCCTGAACCCCGACGTGGTGGTGATCACCGGCGGCGTGACGCGTGCCGGCGACCGGCTGTTCGAGCCGCTCCGCGCCGAGGTGAAGCGGCGCGCGTTCCGCCCCGCCGTCGAGGCCTGCCGCATCGTGCCCGGCATCCTCCATGGGACCGCGGGAATGGTCGGCGCGGTGGCGACGTTCAAGCAGCAGAAGCTCGGGAGCGTATGACGCGGGAAGCGGGAAGCGGGAAGCGGCGCGGGGATGCCGCGCCTGCGGGAAGCGCGCAAACGGAAGGCGGCGAGGGTCGCGGCGAACGCCGCGGCCCGTCGTCGCCATTCTCTTCGGCGCTCCCCGCTTCCCGCTTCCCGCTTCCCGCGAAGCGCCGCCTCGGCGTCATCGGCACCTTCGTCTGGGACACGATCCACGGGCGCGATCCGCGGCAGACGCCGGTGGAGGAGTGGGGAGGGATCACATACGCGCTCTCCGGGCTCGATGCCGCGCTCTCCGAGGAGTGGGAGATCGTGCCGCTCATCAAGGTGGGGAGCGATCTCGTCGCGCGCGCGCGCGAGTTCTGCGCCACGCTCGAGCGCATGGCCCCCGACGCGGCGATCATCGAGGTCCCCTACCCCAACAATCGCGTGGAGCTGCGCTACGAAACGTCGGAGCGACGGTGTGAGCGGCTCACGGGCGGGGTGCCGGGGTGGACGTGGCTGGGGCTCACGCCGCTGCTCGGCGGGCTCGATGCGCTGTACATCAACTTCATCAGCGGCTGGGAGCTCGATCTCGAGACGTGCCGGCTGCTGCGCCAGCACTTCAAGGGGCCCATCTACTGCGACCTCCACATGCTGGTGATGGCCGTGCAGCCCACCGGGTGGCGAGCCCTGCGCCCGCTGCCCGACGTGGCCGAGTGGTGCCGCTGCTTCGACGTGCTCCAGGTGAACGAGGACGAGGTGACGGCGATGGCGCCCGACCCGCTGGCACTGGCGGCGACGGCCATGGCGCAGGGCGTGCGATGCCTGGTGGTGACGCTGGGGAGCCGGGGCGCGGTGTACTTCGCCGCGCCGGGGTTCGAGCGCCTCGCCGATCTGGCGTCGCCCGCGCCGCTCGGAGCGGCGCTCGGCCCGGTGCGCACGGAGCGCGTCCCACCGCCGTACGTGGTCGCCGAGGGCGACCCCACCGGCTGCGGCGACGTGTGGGGCGCGACGTATTTCTCCCGGCTGCTCGCCGGTGATAGCTTGGGCGACGCGATGCGCGCGGCGCACCGCGCCGCGACACGCAACGTGGAGCACCGGGGAGCGACGGGGCTCGCCCGGCACCTACGCGGAGAGCTCATCACGCGATGACCACCGTCATTAACGTCCCCCCCTCGCTCGACGACAAGTCCTTCGAGGCCGTGCTCGAGCAGCTCGCGCCGGTGCCGCAGGAGGAGAAGGTGCTCCTCGACGCGCGGCACACGCGCTGGGCATCGCCGTACGGGCTCACCGCGCTCCTCACGCTCGCGCAGACGCGCGCCGAGAGGCCGGCGCTCTACGCCCCCGAATCGGACGAGACGGGATCGTACTGGGCGCGCACGGGCTTCTTCCGCTTCGCCGAGGAGCTGTTCGAGCTCCACGGCGCCGTGCATCGCGCGCGCGCGGCGGGGGAGTCCGACGTGCTCCTCGAGATCACTCCCGTCTCCAAGAGCGAGGACGTGCACGAGGTGGTGGGGCGCATCCAGCAGAAGTCGCAGAACATCCTGGTGAAGGAGCTGCACCTCGACGCCAAGGCGACGATGGGCTTCGCCATGACGCTCAGCGAGGCGTGCCAGAACATCGTGGAGCACGCGGGGCGCGGCGGCTGGGTGGCGGTGCAGGCCTACAAGTGGCGCCAGCGGCTCGGCCGCCGCGTGGTGGTGATCGCGGTGTGCGACGCCGGCGTCGGCTTCCGCGAGTCGCTGGAGTCCGCCCAGGGGCGCCGGCTCAGCGACCGCTGGGACGACGGCATGGCGCTCGAGGAGGCCGTGATCCGCGGCGTGAGCCGGTTTCGCGATCCCGGCCGCGGTCAAGGTCTTGCGGGAGTCCGCCGGTACATAGGACGTTGGGACGGCAAGTTGTCCGTTCGATCCGGAACCGCTAGAATCGCCATCGTGCCCTCCTGGGACGATGACGTCCCGCTGGTAGAGCAGCTCCCCCGATTCCCGGGGGCACAGATGCAAATCACCATCCCGGAGCGGATCGCCGACCGGTGATCAACCACATCGATCTGAGCACGGTGCTTCGCCGCACCGTGTGCGACCTGTATTCCGACCTGGTCACCCGCCCCACCGGCGCCGCGGTTCGCAACGGCATCGAGCGGCAGCTCGCCGAGCTGGGAGACCGGACCCTCACCGTCATCGACTTCTCCCACGTCGG
>CAMLEQ010000360.1 GCA_946479015.1 uncultured Gemmatimonadota bacterium
CCGGACGTGCCGGGCGCCCCGTCGCTCTTCCGCATCTGTGCAGTTGTAGGTCCCCGCATCCCCCCTGGCCCCCGGCCTCCGACCCCCAGCCCCTACTTCACCGATCCCGGCGGCACCGTGTACAGCAGCCGCATCGTCGCCCGGTCCGCCGGGGACAGGTCGCGCACGCGGACGCGGGCGGTCATGATGTTCGCCGTGTCCGTGGTGTGATCGAGGCCGAGCAGGTGCCCCACCTCGTGCAGCGCGATCGCCTTGATCGCCTTGTCGTCGAGCGCCTCGCCGCCGTTGTGGTGCAGCGCCAGCGTGATGTTCCCGTTCACGATCCACCAGTTCCGGTCGCGCGCCCACAGCGTCTTTCCGCTGATCGGCGTGTCGAAGTGGTCGATCCAGCTCACGTGCACCTCGGCGTCCACCGAGTCGCGCACGAAGACGAAGCGCACCGGGATGCCGAGCATCGACCACTCGTCGAATGCCTCGCGCACGCGCGCGGGGAAGGCGTCGCTCCACCCCTCGAGCGAACGCCCCGATCCCACCCAGACGTGGATCGGCTGCGCCGTGCGGTCGGGCCAGCGGGCGAGCGCCGAATCGCGCTCGAGCAGGATCTCGCCGATGTAGGTGCCGGTGGCGCCGAGCTCCAGGCGCCGACGGACGTCGGCGAGGTCGCGCGCATCGCCATCGGCGTTCGTGGCGGCGAGCGAGGCGGCCTCGGAGGTGACGACCGGCGGCGAGGCGCTCGCCTCGCTCGCGGCGTATCGCGCGCCCTGGCGCGCGTCGGCCTTGCCATCGGACGCGAGCACGGCGGCCTGGGCGACCGACGTCGTGCTCGAGGCCTGCATGACCTGGAGGGTCACGAAGCCCAGAAGGGGGAGGAGAAGGAGGAGGGGGAGGAGATCGGTGCGCTTCATGTACGACGGTGGTGCGGCTTGGGGGGAACGGATCGGGCGGTGACGGAAGAGGCCTCCGACGGGGTGAAGAACGGGGCGGTGCACGGGCGACCGACGGGCGGCAGCGATCGTCGGACATCACTAGTGATGTCCGCGAAAGCAGGGTCGGCAGCTCGTACGTACGCTGCAACGGCGACACGTCCCGCTCTCCCTGGGATGACGAGCGAGGGGTACCGAACGGCACGTATGAGAACGCGCCAATGGTAGCCCTTCCGCCGGAGCCGCGCGGTGACGGATGCACCGACGGAGCTCGTGGACCAGGGCAGCGGAAAGGTCTACGCCAACCTAGGGTCCACGGGCCGCGCGGGAAAGTCGGGAAACCGACGCGGGCGTGTCGGGAATGAGAAGGATCGTTCGCGCCAGGGCGCTATGTAAAGGGGGTCGCCCTGCGATGAGGAGATCTTGGCGCTCCTACCCCCCGCGCCGAGCTTCGTTCCGGCGCGTGCGGGCGCCTCC
This sequence comes from uncultured Gemmatimonadota bacterium, assembly GCA_946479015.1. The sequence goes on from CAMLEQ010000360.1 coordinate 1,401, forward strand.
CCTCACACGGCCACGCGCTCCGGTGCGCCGGTGCGGGCGAGCACCTCCTCGCGCCAGCGCAGCCAGTGTTCTCGCAGCCACTCCACGGCCGGACGGCCGTCGAGCTCCCATGGTGCGTGCCGCACGTTCACGCCCACGAAGTGGGCGCCGCAGCGGCCGAGCTCCGGCTGGTGCGGCGGGAACGGCGAGCAGATCGACACCTCGTCGATCCCCACCACCCACTGTGCTCCCGCGCGCGCGACGGCGGCCACCTGGAGCCCCTGCTCGTCGAGCTCCGAGGAGATCGGCGCCGGGTGCTCGCGCAGCACCCCGGCGATCGCCACGGCGAGATCGAAGCCCGGCGGCAGCCCGCGGATCCCGGAGTTCCGGGGGGCCCCGCCCGCGAGCGGCGCGAATCGTCCGAAGCACGCCTGCACGTCCTCGGCGATCACGCACCCCTCGCCGCGATCCAGCCACGCGCGCACCGCCGTCGGCATCTCCCACAGGATGCAATCGTTGTCGAGCGCGAGCTCGAAGCGGTCGGGGAACACGCGCGGCGGCGCGAGCTTCCACGCCACACCCTCGGCCAGCCCCGGGTCGAGGCGCGCGGCGAACGCGGGCGGGATCTGGTCCACGGACGCGGCGAGGAACTCCACGTGCGCCGGCACCTCGCCGACGCGCCGGCGGGCCTCGTCGGGGGAGATCGAGTTCACCACCACCGCGTACCGCGCGTCCTCCCCGAACACCCGGCGGCATCCGCGCATCGAGGCGCGGAGCGCTTCGAAGCCGAACGGACTCACGTCGCCCACGGTCCACCGGACCCCCACCGCCCGCGTCATCCGCGCTCGGCTCGCGGCGATGTCCGTGTTGTTGTGTCCGGCGTGTGCGTCATGGGCGCGGTCGCGAAAGGGAGAGCGAGGCGCGTGCAGAGCACGTGCCTCACGGCGCGCGCGGCGCCGTATTGACACGTCGGAGTGCGATCGCACACTTACGGTGTGCCGCCACCGCGCGGCCGGCCGGAGGTGCCGCATGATCCCATCCCGGTTCGACTACGTCGCTCCCTCCTCGCTCGACGAGGCGGTCGCGCTGCTCGGCGCGCACGAAGGCGACGCCAAGGTGCTGTCCGGTGGGCAGAGCCTGATCCCCCTGATCAAGCTGCGGCTCGCCGCTCCCTCCCTGCTCGTGGACATCAACCGCATTCCGGGGCTGGCCTACGTCGAGGAGCGCGACGGCGCGCTCCACATCGGCGCGCTCGCGCGCGAGGCCGACCTCGAGCGATCGGCGGTGGTCCGCGAGCGATACCCGATCCTGCTCGACACGGCGCGCGTGGTGGCCGATCCGATCGTCCGCAACTCGGCCACCGTGTGCGGCAACCTCGCGCACGGCGATCCGGGGAACGACCATCCCGCCACGATGATGGCGCTCGACGCCGCCGTGGTCGCGCGCGGGCGCCACGGCTCGCGCGCGATCCCGGTGCGCGAGCTGTTCGTGGGGCTGTTCACCACCGCGCTCGAGAGCGACGAGATCGTCACCGAGATCGTGATCCCCGCGCCGCCGCCGCGCTCGGGGGGCGCGTACCGCAAGCTCGAGCGCAAGGTGGGAGACTACGCCACCGCCGGCGTCGCGGCGCAGGTGACGCTCCTCGAGGACGGGACGTGCGCGCGCGCGGGGATCGCCCTCACCAACGTGGGCGCGACGGCCATCGCGGCCACCGCCGCCGAGGCGTTCCTGCTCCACAAGCCGCTCGACGCGGAGACCATCGCGCAGGCCGCGCAGCTCGCCGCACAGGCGGCCGACCCGGTGGAGGACCGCCGCGGAACGCCGGACTACAAGCGCGACATGATCCGCGTGCTCGCCGCGCGAGCGCTCCACGCCGCGGAGCGACGCGCGCGCGGGAGCGATGCCGCGGCCGCCGCGGGGAGGGACTGAGCATGTCCATGCACACCATCACCGTGACCGTGAACGGCCAGCCCCACACGATGGAGGTGGAGTCGCGCCTCCTGCTCGTGCACCTCATCCGCGATACGCTGCGCCTCACCGGCACGCACATCGGCTGCGACACCACGCACTGCGGCGCGTGCACCGTGCTGCTCGACGAGCGGCCGGTGAAGTCGTGCACGCTGTTCGCCGTCCAGGCGGACGGACGCGCGGTGCGCACGGTGGAGGGGCTCGAGCGCGACGGGCAGCTGCATCCGGTGCAGCGGGGCTTCAAGGAGGAGCACGGTCTCCAGTGCGGCTTCTGCACTCCCGGGATGATGATGACCGCCACCGCGCTGCTCGAGCGGAACACGAGTCCCACCGAGGAGGAGATCCGCTCGGCCATCTCCGGCAACCTGTGCCGGTGCACGGGATACGTGAACATCGTCAAGGCGATCCAACACGCCGCGGCCGAGATGCGCGGCGCGACCGCCGTCCCATCGCTCGCCACGCCGCCGGCGGAGCGCACCGGCGCCACCGCCTGAGCAGGGGGAGGGACTCATGCAGCACCAGCGGACCAGCCCCGATGTGGGTGGCATGGGGCACGCGATCAAGCGCAAGGAGGATGGGCGGTTCATCCGCGGCAAGGGGAACTACGTGGACGACGTCGTGCTCCCCGACATGCTGTTCATGGACATCGTCCGCAGCCCGTACGCGCACGCGCGGATCCGCTCGATCGATGCGTCGCGCGCGCTCGCCACGCCGGGGGTGGCGGCCGTGATCACCGGCCGCGACCTGGAGAAGTACAATCTGCACATGATGCCGACGCTGATGAGCGACACCCAGATGGTGCTCCCCATCGACCGCGTCGTGTACCAGTCGCAGGAGGTGGCCGCGGTGATCGCCACCAGCCGCTACGCCGCCGCCGATGGCGCCGC
>CAMLEQ010000361.1 GCA_946479015.1 uncultured Gemmatimonadota bacterium
TCTTCCCCTGCACGCGGTAGCCGCCGAGCTGCGCGAGCGACTGCGGCGTGAGCCCGAGGTGCCCCATCACCGCGATCCCCGCGTCGGTCATGGCGCGCACGCGCGGCGCGACGCGCGCCCCTCCCTCGCACTTCACCGCGTCGCACCCGGCGGCCACGAACGCGCCCGCGCTGCGCACCGCCGCCTCATCGGACGGTTGGTAGGAGAGAAAGGGGAGATCGCCCACCACGAACGCGCGCCGCGCGCCGCGGCACACGGCGCGGGCGAACACGAGCATCTCGTCGAGCGTGATGGACACCGTGCTCGGGTGGCCGAGCATCGTCATGGCGGCGGAGTCGCCGACGAGGAGCATGTCCACTCCCGCGCGGTCGGCGAAGGCGGCGGTCGGATAGTCGTAGGCGGTCACGAACACCGCGCGCTCGCCGCGCGCGCGCAGCGACTCGAGGGTGGCGAGCGTGACCTTGCGCACCGGTGTCTGCTTGTTGTCGTCAGGCATGAGGAAGCTCCGTGGAGGCCGCGGTGGCGGCGAGACAGGTGCGGATGGGGTCGAGCGCGCGACTGATGTGATCGGCCGCGATGGCGGGGCCGGCGGGGCGCGGCGGCGCGGTCAGGCCACGCACAGCGAGTCCTCGCTCTCGCGGCCGGCGGCGTCGAGCGCCTCGCGCAGGATGCGCCCCACCTGCTCGTGCTCGATGAGGAACGCGTCGTGGCCGTGCACCGACTCGATCTCGCGGTAATCGCCGCCGGCCGCGGCCGTCCACCGCCGCACCTCGTCCGCGCCGTACAACAGGTCGCCGGGGATCCCGACGCCCACCACGCGCCCGGCGAGCACGCGCAGCGCCGCGTCCACGCCGCCGCGGCCGCGCCCCACGTCGTGCGCATCCATGGCGTCGAGCAGCGTCACGTACGTCGCGGCATCGAAGCGCGCGACGAGCTTCTCCCCATGACGCGCGAGGTAGCGTTGCACGTCGAAGCGCCCGTCCTCCCCGGCGGCGCGGCCGAAGCGCAGCCCCAGCTCCGCCTCGGTGCGGAAGGTCATCATCCCCACCATCCGCGCGAGCGCGAGCCCAGCCGCGCCGCCCAGGCGCACGGCCTCGCGCTGCACGTGGTTCCAACCGATGGCGTACGCCGTGTGCGCGGCGGGCGCGGCGAGCGCCACGGTGCGACGCACGCGCTCCGGCGCGAGCAGCGCGAACTCCTGCGCCACCATCCCGCCGAGCGATCCGCCCACCGCGAGCGCGACCGTGCGCGCGCCGATGGCGTCCACGAGCTGCCATGCGAGGCGCGCCATGTCGCGCGGCGTCACCGTGGGAAACGCGCCGCGCCCCCACGTGCTCGGCCCGGTGGTGCCGTAGCAGGAGCCGAGCAGGTTCGGGGCGAGCACCGCCCAGCGGCGGGTGTCGATCGCCTTGCCGGCGCCGATGATCTCGCGCCACCAGTCGCCGGCGGCATCGGCGGAGCCCGTGAGGGCGTGGAACACCAGCACCAGGTTCCCGCGCTCGGCGTCGAGCGCGCCATCGAGGTGGTACGCCTGGCGCACATCCTCGAGCACCGCGCCGCCGTCGAGGACGAGGCGCGGCACCCAATGAACCAGCGGCGTGCGCGGGCTCACCGGTCGCGCGCTCCGATCGGCGGCGGACGGTGGGCGCGCGGCGCGGCGCGGTTTGCGTGCATGGTGGTGCTGGTCATGCGGTGCTCCTGGAACGTGCGGGGTACGGTGTACGAAGAACGAGCCCGGTCCTCTTCACTGGGGAGAGGGCCGGGCTCGGGGTGCTCGATCGCATCGCGATCCGCTCACCATCGTCGCGCGCGCGCGACGCCGCCGTTCCGTCCCGTTCTCCCCTGGAGAGCGCGCATGCGCGCGAAGCGCATGCGCGGACGCATGCCCATGGGCATTCGGTGGAGGAGGTGAGCGGCCAGCGTGGCGGATCGCATCGCGGAAATGGCGACTGGACGATGAGGGAAACGAAAAAAGCCCGGACGGATTGGCCGCCGGGCAGGGGTCGCGTTTTAGCACTTGTTTAACGTGGCTGCAATAGGCGGCAAATCACCACGGCTTCGATTGTGCCCGTAGGGTATGCGCGCCGAGCGCGCGTGTCAAGGGGATCGCCAGCCACCGACGGCGCGCCGCCAGCGCCGCGGCGCGCGACGTGCTTCTCGCGTGCAGCGGTCAACGCGCGCCGCGCGCGACACGTTAGAGAGACACCATGCCACCCATCACGCTCGACCTCGCCACCACCGCGCTCGTGCTCATCGACCTGCAGCGCGGGATCGCGTCCGCGGACACCGTGCCGCACGCCGCCGCGGATGTCGTGAAGAACGCCGCCGCGCTCGCGCACCGTTTCCGGCAGCGCGGCGCGCCGGTGGTGCTCGTCCGCGTCGACCCCGGTCCCGACGGGCGGCTGATGCCGAACCCGGCCGCCGACGTCGAGCGACCGCGGCGCGCGTACACGCCGGACTTCACCGAGCTCGTGCCGGAGCTCGCCCAGGAAGCCGGCGACATCATCGTCACCAAGCACCAGCCCAACGCGTTCTACGCCACCGACCTCGAGGTGCAGCTCGCGCGGCGCGGGGTGCGCACCATCGTGCTCGGCGGGATCTCGACGAACATCGGCGTGGAGTCCACCGCGCGCGCCGCGTACGAGCGCGGCTACGAGCAGGTGTTCGTGGAGGACGCGATGGCCGCGCGCGACGCCGAGATGCACCGGCTGGCGGTCACGAAGTTCTTTCCCACCATCGGCCGGGTGCGCTCCACGCGCGACGTGCTCGACGCGCTCGCGTAGCGCGGCCATGGCGACGGCGGTGGCACGACCGGGGATCGCGCGCGCGCTCCGGCATCGCAACTACCGGCTCTTCTTCGGCGGACAGAGCGTCTCGCTGGTGGGCACGTGGATCACGCGCATCGCCACGAGCTGGCTGGTGTACCGGCTCACCGGGTCCGATCTGCTGCTGGGGCTCGTCGGCTTCTGCGGGCAGATCCCGACGCTCATCCTCACGCCGTTCACCGGCGTGCTCGTGGACCGGTGGGACCGGCACCGCATCCTCGTGGCGACGCAGGTGTGCTCGGCGCTGCAATCGGCGGCGCTCGCGGTGCTCGCGCTCACGGGGGTGATCACCGTCGCCGACATTCTCGTGCTCCAGGTGGTCCAGGGGATCATCAACTGCTTCGACACGCCGGCGCGGCAGGCGTTCGTGGTGGACATGGTAGGCGGGCGCGAGGACCTGCCGAACGCGATCGCCCTCAACTCCTCGATGGTGAACGCGAGCCGGATCATCGGGCCGTCCATCGGCGGCGTGCTCATCGCGGCGTTCGGCGAGGGGTGGTGCTTCGCCATCGATGCGGTGTCGTACGTCGCGGTGATCGCGTCGCTGCTGGCGATGCGCCTCGAGCGCACGCCGCGCCGCCGCCCGGAGACGCGCATGGTCGAGGAGCTGCGCGCCGGCTTCGACTACGTGCGGCGCTCGGCACCCATCCGCTCGGCGCTCATCCTGCTCGCGATCGTGAGCATGATGGGAATGCCGTACTCCGTGCTCATGCCGGCGATCGCGACCGACGTGCTGCACGGCGGCGCGCACACGCTCGGCTTCCTCATGACCGCGTCGGGGGTCGGCGCGCTGGTGGGGGCGCTGTACCTCGCGTCGCGCTCCTCCGTGGTGGGGCTCGGCCGGGTGATCGTCGCTGCGACGCTCACCTTCGGCCTGGGGCTCGTGGCGTTCGCGCTCTCGCGCTCGCTCTGGCTCTCGCTCGCGATCCTGCCGGTGGTGGGCGCCGGGTTCATGATCCAGATGGCATCCACGAACACCGTGCTCCAGACCATCGTGGACGAGCGGATGCGCGGGCGCGTGATGGCGTTCTACACCATGGCGTTCCTGGGCACGGCGCCGCTGGGGAGCCTGCTCGGCGGCGTGGTGGCCGACCACATCGGCGCGCCGGAGACGATCCTGCTCGGCGGCGTGGCCTGCGTGGCGACGGCGGGGTGGTTCGCGCTCCGGCTTCCGGCGCTGCGGAAGGTGGTGCGGCCGATCTATGTGGAGAGAGGGATCATCGCGGCGGCGGAGAGTAAGGGGGAGGCGGGGACGTTGTGAAGGGAGGGGTTTGTAGGACCTGGTTGCTAGACCACCGAAAAACGCGTGTGGCGTGTGGGGAACTGACGGGGAGAGGAGCGAGGTAGAGCGAGAGTAGGCTCGGCTGTAGAGAGAGTCCACCTACACACGAACCTACACGCGCCGTACC
>CAMLEQ010000362.1 GCA_946479015.1 uncultured Gemmatimonadota bacterium
GATGAACGTGACGCTATCGTGCGGCGCGTACACGGCGTACTGGAATGGCAACTACCTGGTCACCTCGGAGAAGGTGCCATCAGGGGTGTACATCTACCTCATCGAGGTCGATGGACACGCGATCGGCAAGAAGATGATCGTGATGCGGTGACCGGTGGCGCAGTCACCGGTTCGGGCGCGGCGACGGCGAAGGCTGTCGCCGCGCCCGCGTCATTTCGGGGAGCGCATGGGGGGCTTCGCCGGCGGGCGCCCGTTCACGCGGTCGTCGATGGTGCGCCAGATGGCGATCGCCCGGTCGGGGTCGGCGGCCATCGCGCGCGCGGCATCCTCGAGCTGCCTGGTCGTCACCCCGCGGTGGCGGAGCAGGGTGCGGCGCGCGGAGTCGCGCGCCATGCTGTCCAGGGAGCTGTCGGCCCCGATTCTGCGGAGCTCCACGATGGTGCGCACGAAGGTCGAGTCGTCCACTCCACTTCCGCCCAGCCCCCCCCGTCCAGGGCAGCCGAGCGCGCCGAAGAGGAGCAGCGCACTCGCCGCCATCAACCGTCGTCGAGTCATGCGGCAAGGCTAGAAGGACGCGCCCCGTGCGTCAACCGACGCCAGCGGTATGCGTGCGGGTATCGCGCTCCGGCGCTCTGGCCAGAACGGCAGGATGCCAATTCGGCAGCGCCGCTCGCGGGCTTCTCATCGTCGCACGACACCGGGTGACCTCGGGTTGAACGGAAGGGTGCCGAAATGGCGCAATGCTGCGGCACCGCTATTGCTATGCACTGAAATACAAGAGGTTACGCTACTGGTGATAATGTACTTTATTAGGTAGGCATCGCGATGATCAACCCCGAACGGCTCACCGTCAAAGCCTCCGAGGCGCTGAACGAGGCGATCGATCTCGCCCGGCGCAGTGGCAATCCGCTCGTCTACGACGGTCACCTCCTCCTCGCGCTCCTCGATCAGGACGAGGGGATCGTCATCCCGCTCCTCCACAAGCTCGGCGCGAACGTGGCCGACCTCCGGCAGCGGATCGCTCGCGAGACCGAGCGCTATCCGCGGCAGAGCGGGGGTGGGCAGCCATCGATCTCGCGGGAACTGAACCAGGTGCTGGACAAGGCGGAGGAGGAAGCGCGGGCGCTGAAGGACGAGTACATCTCCACCGAGCACCTCCTCCTCGGTCTCGTGGGAGTGAAGGGGACCGAGAGTCGGGCGGTCCTGGAGAGCGTGGGCGTCGGGCGCGACGCGATGCTCGAGGCGCTCCAGGCCGTGCGCGGCGCGCACCGGGTCACCGACCAGAACCCCGAGAGCCAGTACCAGGCGCTCGAGCGATTCACGCGCGACCTCACCGACGCCGCGCGTCGCGGGAAGCTCGACCCGGTGATCGGACGCGACGAGGAGATCCGCCGCGTGATCCAGGTGCTCTCGCGGCGCACCAAGAACAACCCGGTGCTCATCGGCGAGCCGGGGGTGGGAAAGACGGCCATCGTCGAGGGGCTGGCGCAGCGCATCGTGAACGGCGACGTCCCCGAGGGGCTGCGCAACAAGCGCCTGGTGGCGCTGGACCTGGGCGCGCTCATCGCCGGCGCCAAGTACCGCGGCGAGTTCGAGGAGCGGCTCAAGGCGGTGCTCAAGGAGATCACCGCCGCCGAGGGGCTGTTCATCGTCTTCATCGACGAGCTGCACACGCTGGTGGGCGCCGGCGCCGCCGAGGGGGCGATGGACGCCGGCAACATGCTCAAGCCGATGCTCGCTCGCGGCGAGCTGCGGGTGGTGGGCGCCACCACGCTCGACGAGTACCGCAAGCACATCGAGAAGGACGCCGCGCTCGAGCGGCGCTTCCAGCCGGTGTACGTGGGCGAGCCGAGCGTGGAGGACACGATCGCCATCCTGCGCGGGCTGAAGGAGCGCTACGAGTCGCACCACGGGGTGCGCATCACCGACGGGGCGATCGTCGCCGCGGCGACGCTCTCCAACCGCTACATCGGCGACCGCTTCCTCCCCGACAAGGCGATCGACCTGATCGACGAGGCGGCGTCGCGGCTCCGCATCGAGATCGACTCCCTTCCGCAGGAGATCGACGAGGTGGAGCGGCGCATCATGCAGCTCGAGATCGAGCGCCAGGCGCTCCAGAAGGAGAAGGATCCCGCGTCGGTGGAGCGCCGGGAGGCGCTGGAGCGCGAGCTGGCGGAGCTGCGCGAGCGCTCGGCCACGATGAAGGCGCAGTGGCAGACGGAGAAGGAGACGCTCGGCGCGGTGGGGCAGGTGAAGCAGCAGATCGAGCAGGCGCGGATCGAGGCCGAGCAGGCGCAGCGCGTGGGGGACCTGCAGAAGGCGGCGGAGGTGATGTACGGGCAGATCCCGAAGCTCGAGGCGCAGCTCCGCGAGGCGGAGCAGCGGCTGAAGGAGCGTGGCGACGGGCGCCCGCAGTTCCTGAAGGAGGAGGTCGACGCCGACGACGTGGCCGAGATCGTGGCGCGGTGGACGGGGATCCCGGTGTCGCGCATGATGGAGAGCGAGCGCGAGCGGCTGACGAAGCTCGAGGAGCACCTCGCGCTGCGCGTGATCGGGCAGGAGGAGGCGGTGCGGGCGGTGGCGAACGCCGTGCGCCGCTCGCGCGCCGGCTTGCAGGACCCCAACCGTCCCATCGGCTCGTTCATCTTCCTCGGGCCCACCGGCGTGGGGAAGACGGAGACGGCGCGCGCGCTCGCCGAGTTCCTGTTCGACTCGGAGCAGGCGATGGTGCGCATCGACATGTCCGAGTACATGGAGAAGCACGCGGTGGCGCGCCTCATCGGCGCGCCCCCGGGGTACGTCGGATTCGAGGAGGGGGGCCAGCTCACCGAGGCCGTGCGGCGTCGCCCGTATTCGGTGGTGCTGTTCGACGAGATCGAGAAGGCGCACCCGGATGTGTTCAACATCCTGCTCCAGATTCTCGATGACGGCCGGCTCACCGACTCGCAGGGGCGGACGGTGGACTTCCGGAACACCGTGATCATCATGACGTCGAACATCGGGAGCCAGTTCATCCTCGAGTACGGGACGCAGAACTGGCCCGAGGCGGAGCGGCGGGTGATGGGCGCGCTGCGGCAGCACTTCAAGCCGGAGTTCCTGAACCGTGTCGATGACATCGTGATCTTCAACCCGCTGGCGATGGAGCAGATCGAGCACATCATCGAGATCCAGCTCCGGCGCCTCGAGCGGCTGCTCGCCGACCGGAAGATCACCCTCGAGGTGACGCCCGAGGCGAAGCGCGTGCTGGCGCAGGAGGGCTTCGACCCGGTGTACGGCGCGCGTCCGCTGAAGCGCGCGATCCAGCGGATGATCCAGAACCCGCTCGCGCTCGCGGTGCTCGAGGGGCGCTTCTCCGACGGCGACCGCGTGGTGGTGACGGCGGGTCCGGACGGGAAGCTGGCGTTCGAGAAGGCCGAGCCGGCGCTCGCCGGCGCGGCGGGCGGGCGCTGAGTGGCGAGCCCGCAGGACGAGGCGTGGATGCGCGAGGCGATCGCCCTCGCGCGCGAGGCGGCGCTGGCGGGGGAAGTTCCCGTCGGCGCCGTCGTCGTGCGTGACGGCGTGGTGCTCGGCGCGGCGGCCAACCGCACCGTGCGCGACGCCGACGCCACGGCGCATGCCGAAATGCTCGCGCTGCGCGCGGCCTCGCGCGAGGTGGGGGAGTGGCGGCTCGCGGGATGCACGCTGTACGTGACGCTCGAGCCGTGTGCGATGTGCGCGGGGGCGCTCGTGCTGAGCCGCGTGGATCGCGTGGTGTTCGGCGCGTGGGACCCGAAGGCGGGGATGGCCGGCTCGGTGGGCGACCTGCTGCGGCATCCGCGGCTCAATCATCGGCCGCAGGTGATGGGCGGCGTGCTCGAGGCGGAATGCGGCGCGCAGCTGCGCGAGTTCTTCGCGTCGCTCCGGTCGAAGTCCGTTGACATGCCTCCGGCGGTGGGGTAATTTTCGCGACTGTCGTTGGACGGGTGGCCGAGTGGCTGAAGGCACCGGTCTCGAAAACCGGCATACCGGTGACCCCGGTATCGTGAGTTCGAATCTCACCCCGTCCGTGTGGCAGCCGACCGAATCGACCAGCAGGTCGGCGTCGGCGTGCCGGCCGAGGCGGGCACCAGCCCGCCTTCTTCATTTCCGGCCGGTGAAGAAGCAGAACGTGAATCCCGGGATGGGTGGCCGAGTGGTTTAAGGCGCACGCCTGGAAAGCGTGTGGGGTGTAACAGCCCTCGCGGGTTCGAAT
>CAMLEQ010000363.1 GCA_946479015.1 uncultured Gemmatimonadota bacterium
CCAAGCGGAAGAAGCGCGCCCGCAACACCCACAAGAAGGCCCCGGCGATCGCGCTGCAGGCGTGCCCGCGCTGCCAGAGCATGAAGCGCCCGCACCGCGTCTGCGAGGAGTGCGGGTACTACGCCGGTGAGCAGCGGGTCGTAGCCAAGGAAGCCTGACCTTGGCGCGAATCGCGTTGGACGCCATGGGGGGCGATCTCGCGCCCCAGGCGCCGATCGCGGGCGCCCTTCTCGCGCTCGCCGAGCTCGAGCCGACTCACTCCCTCCTGCTCGTCGGTCAGACCGACGTCGTCACCGCGGAGCTCGATCGGCAGCTCGCCGGCGAGCACGCGCATCTCCGGCCGCTTCGCGATCGCATCATCATCGTCGAGGCGCCGGAGGTCATCGGCATGTCCGACAAGCCCACCGCCGCCATCCGCGGCAAGCGGCACAGCTCGATGGTCATCGGCCTCGAGCTGCACGCCAGTGGGCAGGCCGACGCGTTCGTGTCGGCGGGGAACACGGGCGCGCAGATGGCCGCCTCCGTGCTGCTGCTCAAGCTCCTCCCCGGCCTGACGCGCCCCGCCATCGCCACCGTCTTCCCGACCGCCAATCGCCCGGTGGTCGTGCTCGACGCCGGCGCCAACGTGGACTGCTCTCCCGAGGAGCTGGTGCAGTTCGCCCGCCTCGGCGCCGTGTACGCGGAGGACATCCTCGGCCGCGAGAGCCCCACCGTCGCCCTCCTGAGCATTGGCGAGGAGCCGGAGAAGGGAAACGCCGCGGTGAAGGAAGCGCACAAGATGCTCGGGCAGTCCGATCCGCACTTCATCGGCAACGTCGAGGGGCGCGACGTGCTCGCCGGTCGCGGGGCACGCGGTCCGGTGGACGTGGTGGTGTGCGACGGATTCGTGGGCAACGTCATGCTGAAGTTCTACGAGTCCGTCCCCGGGATGATCTCCGACATGCTCACCAAGGCGGGCGCGCCGCGCGAGCTCCTCGCCAAGGCGTTCCGCGGCTTCGACTACTCCGACTACGGCGGCGCGCCGCTGCTCGGCGTGAAGGGCGTGAGCATCATCTCGCACGGCAGCTCGTCGCCGCGCGCGATCAAGAACGCCATCGGCGTCGCGCTTCGCGCGATCGACACCGAGATGGTGGCGCACCTCGCGCGCCGGCTGGAGACCGCCACGGTGAGCGACGCACCGGTGGGAGAGGCGTCGTGAAGCGACCGATCGCGCAGCTCGCCGGGATCGGCCGTGGTGTCCCTTCCAAGGTCCTCACGAACCACCAGTTCGCGGCGATGGGGCTCGAGACCTCGCACGAGTGGATCGTGGAGCGGACGGGGATCGTCGAGCGGCACATCGCCGGACCGGGGGAGACCACCTGTAGCATGGCCGCGGAGGCCTCGCGCGTCGCCATGCGCCGCGCCGGCGTGCACCCCGGCGAGATCGACGCGATCGTGCTGAGCACCGCCACCCCCGACCGCCTCCTCCCCGCCACGGCGGTGGATCTCCAGGCGGAGCTGGGCGCCAAGCGCGCCGCCGCGTTCGACCTCTCCGCCGCCTGCTCCGGCTGGCTCTACGGGCTCACCGTGGGAGAGGGGCTCATCGCGACGGGGACCGCGGAGACGGTGCTCGTGGTGGGCTCCGAGAAGATGAGCGCCATCGTGGACTGGAGCGACCGCTCCACCTGCGTGCTCTTCGGCGACGGCGCCGGCGCGGCCGTGCTGCGGCCGTCCACCAAGGGGCGCGGGATCCTGTCCACGTTCATTCGCAGCGACGGCACCCTCGCCGACCTGCTCTTCCGCCCCGGCGGCGGCGCCACCGTGCCCATGTCCCCCGAGGTCCTCGCCGAGCGCGGGCACCTCGTGAAGATGACGGGGCGCGAGGTGTTCAAGCACGCCGTGCGCTCCATGTCCGAAGCGGCCGACCGCGCGCTCGATGCGGCGAAGCTCACCGGCGCGGACATCGACCTGCTCGTACCGCACCAGGCGAACATGCGGATCATCGAGGCCACCGCGAAGCATGCCGGCATCCCGATGGACAAGGTGTTCGTGAACGTGGACCGCTACGGCAACACCTCCTCCGCCTCGATTCCGATCTCGCTCGACGAGGCGCTCGACGCCGGGCGGATCCACGATGGGTCGACGGTGCTCCTCGTGGCGTTCGGCGCGGGCTTCACCTGGGCCTCGATGGTCGTGCGCTTCTGAGCGCGACGTTCGTCATGGACATCATCCTGCTCTTTCCGGGTCAGGGATCGCAGAAGCCGGGGATGGGGAAGGACCTGGCGGAACGCTTCCCCGAGGCCCGCGCCGTGTTCGAGACCGCCGATCACACGCTCGGCATCCCGCTGTCCACGCTCTGCTTCGAGGGACCGGAGGCTGAGCTGACGTCCACGCAGAACGCGCAGCCGGCACTCCTCGCGCACGGCGCGGCGGCGTGGGCCGTGGTGCGCGACCGCGTGGCGCCGCACGTGCGCGCCGCCGCCGGGCACTCGCTGGGCGAGTTCACCGCCTACCAGGCCGCCGGCGCGCTCGCGCTGGCGGACGCACTCACCGTGGTGCGCCGCCGCGGAGCGCTCATGCACGAGAGCGGCGTGAGCCGCCCCGGCGCGATGGCGGCCATCCTCGGCCTCGACGAGGCGCAGGTGGAGGAAGCGTGCCGGCGCGCGAGCGAGGAGAAGGGGACCGTGGTGCCGGCGAACTACAACACGCCGGAACAGCTCGTGATCTCCGGCGAGGTCGCCGGAGTGGAGCGCGCCATGGCCCTGGCGAAGGACGCGGGCGCCAAGCGCGCGCTGCGGCTCAACGTGAGCGGCGCCTTCCACTCGCCGCTGATGCAGGTGGCCGCCGACGGCCTGCGCGCCGCGCTCGATGCGGTCGCGTTCGCCCAGCCCGCCTTCCCGGTCTACTCGAACGTGAGCACGGAAGCGTCCGAGGGGATTGAAGATGCGAAGGCACTCCTCGTGCGTCAGCTCACGTCTCCCGTGCGCTGGACGGAGGAGGTGCGCCACATGGCCGGCGCCCACCCCGATGCGCTCTTCCTGGAGCTGGGGCCCGGAAACGTCCTCGGCAATCTCGTCAAGCGCATCGTGCCCGGCGCCCGCACGGCGTCGTGTGGTACGGCGGCGGACATCGAGTCACTCCTCTCCACTCTCTCCTGACCTGATGCGGATCGACCTCACCGGGCGCGTCGCGCTCGTCACCGGGAGCACCCGCGGCATCGGCCGCGAGATCGCGGACACGCTGGCCCGGGCTGGCGCCCGGGTCGCCGTCACCGGCCGCGATGCGGCCGCCGCCGCGAACGTCGCCGCCGCCCTGGGTGGCGAGGCGCGAGGCTTCGCCGCCGACATGGGGAACACCGCCGACGTCGCGCGCCTCGTCGAGGAAGTGGAGCAGGCGTTCGGCGGGCTCGATGTGCTCGTCAACAACGCCGGCCTCACGCGCGACAACGTCCTCTTCCGCATCAAGGACGAGGACTGGGACACGGTGCTCGACACCAACCTCCGCGGCCCCTTCGCGGCCATCCGCGCCGCGACGCGCGGCATGATGAAGCGGCGCTGGGGACGGATCATCAACATCACGAGCGTCGTCGGCATCACCGGCAACAAGGGGCAGGCCAACTACGCCGCCAGCAAGGCGGGGTTGATCGGCCTCACGAAGTCGGTGGCCAAGGAGCTCGCCTCGCGCAACATCCTCGCGAACGCGATCGCGCCGGGCTTCATCGCCACCGACATGACGGATGCGATGACGCCGGAGGCGCGGCAGGCGCTCGGGGAGCAGGTGCCGCTCGGCCGGCTCGGCACACCGGCGGACATCGCCGGGCTGGTGGCGTTCCTCGCCTCCGAGCACGCCGCCTACATCACGGGCCAGGTGTTCGTGGTGGATGGTGGCCTGGTCATGTAACTTCCCGTAGTTGTTCGGCATACGTAGATTTCACGCAATCACTCACAACAGAGGACCACGTCCATGGCGGATCTCGAGGAGAAGGTCAAGGAAATCATTGCCAAGGAGCTCGGCGTCGAGCGCGAGAAGCTCACGAACGATGCCAGCTTCATGGAGGATCTGGGGGCGGACAGCCTGGATACGGTCGAGCTGGTGATGGAGTTCGAGAAGGAGTTCAACATCGACATCCCGGACGAGGATGCCGAGAAGCTCCGCACCGTCGGTGACGCCGTGGCGTACCTGAACACCAAGGTCGGCGCGTAATGCGACGTCGGGTCGTCGTCACCGGTCTCGGTG
>CAMLEQ010000364.1 GCA_946479015.1 uncultured Gemmatimonadota bacterium
CTTGTTGGGCGGCTCTTTCCCTGCTTTTTGGCTAACGGGGGTCGTGGGGTGGGGGGGGGGGTCCCCGTGGTGCCCTCCCCGGGGGGTTGGGTGTTTTCCCCGCGCCTATGGCCGAGGGGCGAGAGCGCCGTCACGGCCGAGAGCTCATGACCGAGCACCGCTCTCGACGGGCAGAGCCTCCAAATTACATCACGATCCGCTGAAGTTCACGATGGTGGTGCCGCAGCCCACGCCCTGAACCCACAGCGTCTGCGTACCGGGAATGTCCGGCGCGATGTCGGTCTCCGAGACGATCATCTGTGCCGTGAACGACTCGTCGATGCCGTCGCCGGCGCGGTAGAAGTCCGCCAGCAGTACCACGGTGTTGGCATCGGTGACGGCGGTCTTGGCTGTCTCCGTCGCTGCGCCGGTGCACTTGAACGTCGTCGACGCGAGGAGCTGTGCCGTGTCCCAGCGGACGCCTTCGCCCGCCGCGCAGCCGGCCAGCGGACCCTGAGCGATGCTCTCGACGCAGTCGAAGCCGCCAGCCGACGCGACGCTGGTCTCGGCGTCCGGCGTGTTCGTGGCGGTCGCCGGGGCGTACGAGCCGCCCCCCGTCAGGCGTACCGCGCCCGTCGGAAATCCGCTGACGGTTCCGTTGAACCCGAAGCCGACCCGCCCCGACCTGTTCACGTTCAGGCGCGGCTGCGTGACAGCGGTGGGCGCCGAGTTCGGATCGCTGCAGCCCATCATGATGGCGCCGACGGTGAGCAGCGACGTGAAGAGGGTAGGACAACGCATGGCAACCTCCGCGCGATGGGTGGGCGCAGTCCGCAGAGCTACATCGCAGAGCCAGAGCTGCAGGGGAGGTGATGAAACGCTACCCTGGGGAGCAAGGAGCCAGGAGTCAAGCCGCAGTGCTGTAACAGCGACGCCGGCCACTGTTCCAGCCGCCATGACACGACGGCCGCGTTCGCCCCCGCGCGAGGCGGGGACGATGAGCCACGGGCGCTTCGACATCGTTCGGCTCGGCGGCCTGACCATTGGCCATGCGATCGAGATGCGGGCGATCTGTTCTACATCCCCCCGGTATCGATCACCCGCCACTTCCCCTCGCGCGCCTGCACGAGCACGTACGGCTTCTTCGCCTCGCGCTCTGGCGTCCGGGCGATCGGACCGAGCACGCCGTCCATTCGCGGGAGGGCGGCGAGCGCGTCGCGGAGCCGGCGGCGATCGGCGTCCACCGTCCCCGGCTCGCCCTGTACTCCGGCGCGCTCGATGGTCCGCGCGACGGTGAACAGGATCTCCCACGCCGCCACGCTGTGCAGGTCGGCGGTGCCGCCCGCGCGCGCGATCGCCGCCGCCGCCGCGCGCGCCGCCGGCGTGACCGGCGCGAACGTGGTGGGGATGAGGAGCCCGTCCGCCGCATCAGGGCAGAGTCGCAGCGTCACGTCGCTCGAGGCGCTCGTGAGCCCGATGATCAGCCGCGGATGGACCCCCTGGCGGCGCATCTCGCGCAGCACGCCGCAGGTGGTCGTCGAGTGCGCGGAGATGACGACCACATCGGCGTGGGCGGCTGCCATCCGCCGCACGGCATCGCCGAACGTGGTGTCGGCGATCGACCAGCCCACCTCGCCCGTCACGCGAAAGCCGGCCGCCGCCGCCTCGTCGCGGATGATGTTCGTCCAGGTGGAATGCGAGTGGGGGAAGTCCTGCTCCTCGCCGCCGAACACGGTGTGGAGCGCCGGGTACCGGCGCCGGACCCACGCCCACGTGGCCCGGTACATCGCGCGCTCGTCAGGCACGTCGCGGAATGCCCACTCCGAGATCCCGGCGAGCCCCGCCTTGGTCGCGCCATCGGTGAACACGGGGATGCGCAGCCCGCTGTCGGCCGCGACGCCGGCGCGGCGCTGGAGCGTGTGGTACAGCGGCTCGGCCACCCCCGAGCAGCTCGGCCCGATCGCGAGCAGCGCGTCCGATGCCGCGAACGCGCGCACGAGGGCGATCCCATCGGCCGCCTGGCACCGGCCGTCCGCGTACGTGACCTCGAGCTCGGCGCGCGAGCCATCGGCGAGACGCACGCCGCCGGCCCGGTTGATCGAGTCCGCCGCGGCCCACAGCGCCGCCCGGCTGTTCTCCCCGAACGACCGCACCACACCCGTGAGCGCGCCGAATGCCGCGATGTGCACGCGGCGCGGCCGCTGGGCGAGGTCGCCGCCGGCGAGGAACGCGCGCACCTCGGAGTAGAGCTGGAGCCGCGCGCGCTCGAGGTGCATGACGTGCGTGCCCCGATCGATCTTCACGTCGCGCTTCAGCGGCGCCCGCGTGAGCGCATCGAACAGCCAGCGCGCCCCCGCGTCGGTGGTCACCCGGTCCCACTGGCCGCGGACGATCAGCACCGGCACGGTGATCCGCGCCGGGTCGTACGGAAGGTGGCCGGTCGCCGCCGCGTCGATCTCGGCGAGCATGCCGTAGGGGATCTGGACGCTCGCCGGCGTGCGCGTGCGGCTCGTGGAATCGGTGGCCATGTACGCGCGCGCCCACGCGTCCAGATCGCCGTCGAACACCTGCGGCTCGCCGGCGGGCACGTATCCGCGGAAGCGGCGCTCCTGATCGGCCTCCGTCACGAACGTGTACGCCGGGGGAGGCGTCGTGTCGGGCGCCTCGTGCGCGGGGATCACGGGTCCGAACAGCACGAGCCGCTCGGTGCGCTCCGGGTGCTCGCTCACCCACAGCGCCGCGAACATCGTCCCCGCCGAGTGCGCGATCACCGACACGCGGTCCACGTGCTGCTGGGCCGTGATGTAGCGCACGGCCGCGTCGATCTGGCGCGCCGCTTCCGGCGCGCGCCCCAGCGGAGGGTTCGCCCCTGCGGGCTGCCGCATCTCCGGATAGCGGTCGGACGCGCCGTAGCCGAGGAAGTCCAGCCCCCACACGTCGTACCCCGCCTCCGACAGGTCGTCCATCCAGGAGCGGCCGTCGAAGCGGTAGCCATCGGCCAGGAGCGTCGGGAAGCTCGCGCCGTGGACGAGCAGCACCACCCTGCCGGGCGTCGCGCGTCGCCCGCCGGACGGCGGGAGATGGTGGAGCGCGATGCGGAGCGTCCCCACGCCGGAGGGGATGCGTGTCAGCTCGATGGCCGGCGCGTCGTGCCCCGGCGGGTGATCGGCGCTCGGCGCCGGCGCGCTGCCCTGCGCCAACACCGGTGCCGCGCCGGCGACCGAGCAGAGTACGGCCGCGAGCGCGGTGAGTCTGGTACGCGGGCGTGGTGGTCCGGAGCGTCCGTCATCGATCATCAGGTGATCCTCGCGAGAGAATGTCAGTCAGGCGGCCGATGGGAGCGTGGCCGCGCGGCGCGAGGAAGATCGCCAGGGAAAATTTCGGCGGCGGCCGAAGCGTCGGATGCTTACGTTCAGTGTACTGCGGCGCGGTCCGCGCGTAGCTCCAGCGAACCGGCGGCCGCGTGGCCGCGTTGACTTCTCGAACCTTCCCGAGCTCCGAATGACCGAAGATGTCGCCCTCGCCGCCGCCAACGTCGTCCCGATCGCCGCGCTGATCGCGGATACGGCGCGCTCCGCGATGCTCTGGGCGCTCTCCGATGGCCGTGCCCTCCCGGCCGGAGAGCTCGCCCGCATCGCCGGCGTCTCGCCCGCCACCACGAGCGAGCACCTCGCCAAGCTCGTCGCGGGGGGGCTGGTCGCGGGCGAGCGGCACGGGCGCCACCGCTACTATCGCCTGACTACTCCCGAGGTCGTCGCCGCGATGGAGGCGCTGGCCGTCGCCGCGCGCCCCGCCCCAGCGCGGTCGGCAGGGGAGGCGTACTCGGGGAAGCGCCTGCGGCTCGCGCGTACCTGCTACGACCACCTTGCGGGCTTCGTCGGCGTGGCGGTGACGGACGCGCTGGTGGAGCGCGGCGCTCTGCGCCTCGACGGTCGGGCGTACGTGGTGACGGCGTCAGGGATCTCGCGCTTCGCCGAGCTGGGGATCGACGTGAACGCGCTGCGCTCGGGGCGGCGTGCGTTCGCCCGCGCGTGCCTCGACTGGAGCGAGCGGCGCTACCACGTGGCCGGCGCGCTCGGCGCCGCCCTCTGCGATCGGCTGATCGCGCTCGAGTGGCTCGAGCGGCAGGCCGGCACCAGGGCGCTTCGCGTGTCGAGCGCCGGCCGGCGGGAGCTTCAGCGGAGCTTCGGGGTTCGCGTGTTCTAG
>CAMLEQ010000365.1 GCA_946479015.1 uncultured Gemmatimonadota bacterium
GCCGGCGTCGCGCCGGCGCGCACGGCGTCGCGGGCGCCGCGTCACGTGCGCATCGACCTGCGGCGGCTCGATACGCTCATGAATCTCGTGGGCGAGCTGGTGATCGCGCGCGGCCGGCTGGTGCAGCTCGCGGCGGCGAGCGGCGACCAGGCGCTCGAGGAGACGGTGTCGCAGGCGTCGCGGCTGGTGGGGGAGCTGCAGGACGAGATCATGCAGAGCCGCATGGTGCCCGTGGGGCACGTGTTCGACCGCTTCCCGCGCCTCGTGCGCGATGCGGCGCGCACGCTCGGCAAGGAGATCACGTTCGCGGTGCACGGCAGCGACATCGAGCTCGACCGCTCGATGCTGGACGAGATCGGCGATCCGATCGTCCACCTGTTGCGGAACGCGATCGACCACGGCGTGGAGCCGCCCGACGCGCGGGTGGCCGCGGGGAAGCCGGCGGCCGGCACGCTCACGCTCAGCGTGGCGCGCGAGCGCTCCACGGTGACGGTGCGCGTGGCGGATGATGGCCGCGGAATCGACCGCGCGCGCGTGCTCCAGAAGGCGAAGGAGCAGGGGCTGGTGGAGGCGGGGAAGACCGAGCTGTCCGACGACGAGCTGGTGCGGGTGATCGCGCGACCGGGGTTCTCCACCGCCGAGCGCGTGACCGACCTGTCCGGGCGCGGCGTGGGGATCGACGTGGTGATGAACCGCGTGCGGGCGATGGGCGGCGCGGTGGAGATCCGCTCGCGCACCGGTCAGGGGACGGCGGTGACGGTGCGGCTGCCGCTCACGCTGGCGATCGTGCGCGCGCTGCTGGCGCGCGTGGACGACGAGCTGTACGCCGTCCCGATGGCGCACGTGAACGAGACGGTGGAGCTCGTGCCGCGCGCCGTGAAGCAGGTGCAGGGGCGAGAGGTCATGGTGCTGCGGGACGATGTCCTCCCGCTCATCCGCTTCCGGGAGCTGGTGCGGCTGCCGGCGGCGCCGAAGTCGGGACAGGTGGTGGTGTTGGAGGTGGGCGACCGCCGGGCGGGGCTGGTGGTGGACGAGCTCACCGGGCAGCAGGACATCGTGGTGAAGCAGTACGATCCGGTGCGAGGCGGGCTGTCGCTCTTCAGTGGCGCGACGATCCTCTCCGACGGCGCGCCGGCGCTCATCGTGGACGTCGGGAGTCTCATCTAAAGGAGCGGGAATGACCGACATGCTTTCGCTGAAGGAGATGCAGCTCGACGCCCTGCGCGAGACCGCGAACATCGGGGCTGGCCACGCCGCGACGGCGCTGTCGCAGATGACGGGGAGCACGATCATGATCACGGTGCCCACGATCACGATCGCGCAGCTCGAGAACGTGCCGTCGCAGATCGACGACTCCGAGGAGCCGATCGCCGCGGTGCTCATGCACATGCTGGGCGATCTCACCGGGCGCACGCTCCTCGTGTTCCCGCGCCCCACGGCGATCCGCCTCGCGCAGCTCATGCTGCGCCGCCCCCCCAACCCCGAGGCCACCTTCGGGGAGCTGGAGCAGTCGGCGATCAAGGAGGCGGGGAACATCCTCAGCGGCGCCTACATGAACGCGCTCAGCGAGTTCATGGGGCTCATGCTCCTCCCCTCGCCGCCGAGCCTCGTGGTGGACATGTCCGCCGCCGTCCTCACCACGGCGTTCCTCCAGTTCAGCGCCGACCGCGACATGGTGTTCGCCGTGGAGACGCAGTTCTACTTCCAGGGGAGCGAGGAGGCGCTGCGCGGCTTCTTCCTGCTCCTCCCCGATGTGGCGTCGCTCCAGACGCTGCTGCGCGCGGTGCGCGTCGCCTGACGATGACCAACTCCCTCGCATCGCAGCGGGACCGCGAGATCCTGCGGTCGTTCGCGCGCCGGATCGATCCATCCGATGCGGGGGCGCACAACAACCTCGGCGTTCTCTATTACCACAAGGGGATGTACGAGGAGGCGGTGGAGGCCTTCACGCAGGCGCTGGAGCTGGACCCGAAGATGCAGGTGGCCCAGCGCAACCTGGAGGTGGCGTACTTCAACACCGGCTACTACGACCGCCGGGTGACCGAGCTGCGCGAGCGGCTCCGGGCGCACCCGGAGGACCGTGATGCGCGCTGGGAGCTGGGGCGGGCGTACGCCTCGCTCGGCGACGTGCGCGAGGCGGTGGCCGAGTTCCAGGCGCTGCTCCAGTACTCGCCGAACGACGTGGGGGCCATGGTGCAGCTGGGCCTCGCCGAGAAGACCAGCGGGGACCTGGCGGCGGCGCAGGCGTGGCTCGAGCGCGCGCTGGCGATCGAGCCGGACAGCCCGGTCGTGAACTTCTACGTGGGCGAGGTGCTGTACAACCGCGGCGTGAACGAGGAGGCGCTGGTCGCGCTGCGGCGGTCGATCGAGCTGAGCCCGGACAACCCGGACGCGCACTACCTCATGGGCTTCGTGCTCGGCGACATGGGGCGGCACGAGGAGGCGCGGGAGGCCACCAAGCGCGCCATCCAGCTCAACCCGTCGCTCTCTCGCGCCCAGGCCAACCTCTCGCTCGACCGCTACAACGAGGCGAAGTACGAGGAGCTCATCCCCGAGCGGCTGGAGCGGAAGTCGCAGCAGAAGATGGAAGTGGCGCGCGACGGCCAGCTCGCGCACTACAACCTGGGGCTCGCCTTCCGGCAGAAGGGCTACTATGCCGAGGCGCTGCGCGAGTACCGCCTCGCGCTCGAGCGCGACGAGGACCGGCTGCTGGTGCTCCAGGCCATGGCCGAGGTGCACCTGCTCAAGCGCGATCCGCAGGCGGCGATCGAGCTGTACGACCGGATCCTCGAGGAGCAGCCGGACAGCCCGAAGCTGTGGTGCGAGCGCGGCGTGGCGCTGCACCAGGCGGGAAAGCACGGCGAGGCGGCGCAGAGCTACCGGCGCGCCGTGGCGATCGATCCCGTGTACGCCATCGCGCACAACAACCTCGGCGTGGCCGCGTTCCACGGCGGCGACTCGGAGGCGGCGATCGAGTCGTTCCGCGCGGCGCTCTCCGCGCAGCCGGCGTTCGTGAAGGCGTGGCTCAACCTCGCGCTGCTGCTCTATCGCGGCAAGCGGCTGCAGCTCGGCCTCGAGGCGTACCGGCAGGTGCTCACGGTGGAGCCGGAGCAGCCGGTGGCGTGGAACGGGATCGGGCTGGTGCTCGCCGAGATGAAGAAGTTCGAGGATGCGCGCAACGCGTTCGGGCGCGCGATCCACGCGCGCCCGGGATACGCGGAGGCGCACTACAACCTCGGCTTCACGCTCTCCAACCTGGGCGACTTCGAGGGCGCGCTGCGCGCGACGAAGCGCGCGCTGGAGCTCGACCCGTACTACGTGCCGCAGAAGTTCGAGCTGGCGATCGACGTCGAGTACGAGGACCCGGACCTCTCCATCGCCCCCGACCTCGAGGGCGCGCGGCGCGCCGACGGGGCGGTGGAGACGTTCGCGTTCGATCCGCACGCGCTCGACTCGTTGTTCGTGGAGCTGAAGCAGCAGGCGCCCGCCCCGGCCGCACCCCCCGCCGCGGCGGTGGACAATCCGTACGCGATCGCCTCGGACTACCTGGCCAAGGGGATGCTCGACCGTGCGGCGGCGGAGATCACGCGCGCGCTCGGGCGCGGCGTCGACCCCGCCGCCGGGCTCACGCTCCTCGGCGACGTGTTCGCGAAGCAGGGATTCCACGGCGAGGCGCTGGAGCGCTACCGCCAGGCGCGGAGCGTGAACGGCACCGTGCCGCGCGCGATCGCCGGCGAGGCGCGCTCGCTCCTCGTGCTCGGGCGCGTGGCCGAGGCGCGCGAGCTGGCGGAGCAGCTCCTGGCGGTGGATGCGTCGAACGTGGAGTCGCTGCTGCTCGTGGCGCGCGCGCGCGCGGACGCCGGCGATGCGGCGGCGGCGCGCGATCTCCTCGCGAGCGCGCGGCGCCTCGGTCCGGCGCGCGCCGACGTACTCAAGCAGTTCGGCGACGTCGCGCGCGCGGCGGGGGACGTGGACGGGGCGATCGCCGCCTACCGGAACGCGCTCGACCTCGACACAAGAGCAAATTGGCAATTGGCAATTTTCAATTTGCAGTCGGTTCTCCGATCGAGCGCATTCGGACTCCACGCGCAATCAGCCCCTCTCCCCTGCCCTCTCCCCGGAGTACCGGAGAGAGGGAGAGAAATGCGCCTTCCCGTGGTAGGATTCCGGCAGTTCAAGGAGGTG
>CAMLEQ010000366.1 GCA_946479015.1 uncultured Gemmatimonadota bacterium
CCCCACCCGCCCCAACACGCGCCCCACCCCCCCCCCCCACCCGTCAGTCCCCCACACGCCACACGCGTTCCATGGTGGTCCACCAACCAGGTCCTAGATCCCCCTGGCCCCTAACACGTCCCCCACCACGTCCGCCGCCATCTTCGCGGACTCGTCGTCCACGTCCAGGTGGAACACCGCGCGGATGCGCGTGGGGGACCAGGGAGAGAGGAGCACGCCGGCATCGGCGGCGGCGCGCACGGCGGCGAAGGCGTCGCGGCCGGGGGGAAGGTCGATCATCACGATGTTCGTGTCCGGAGGGACCACGCGCGCATCCCCCGCGCCATCCACCGCGCGCGCGAACGCGGCGGCGCGCGCGTGGTCCGCGGCGAGACAGGGGAGCTGCACGTCGAGCGCGTGCAGCGCGGCCGCGGCGAGGATCCCCGATTGGCGCATCCCGCCCCCGAAGCGCTTCCGCACCTGCCACCCCTCGTCCATCAGCTCGCGCGTTCCGGCGAGCGCAGCGCCCACCGGCGCGCCGAGTCCCTTGGAGAACGACACCATCACCGTGTCGGCGCACGCCGCGAAGTCGGCGAGGGCGGTGCCGCTGGCCACCGATGCGTTCCACAGCCGCGCGCCATCGAGATGCACCGACAGCCCGTGCTCGCGCGCGACGTCGCGCATGGCGCGCAGCTCGCCCACCGGCGTGATCTTCCCGCCGGCGCCGTTGTGCGTGTTCTCGAAGCAGACCGCGCTCGCGCGCGGCACGAAGGGAGAGGCGGGGCGGATCGCGGCGCGCAGCGCCTCCACGTCCAGCACCGCGCCGCGCCCCTGCACCGGACGCACCTGCACGCCGCTCAGCGCCGCGGCGCCCGCCCCCTCGTAGTGGATGATGTGCGCGCCGGCATCGAGCAGGATCTCCGTGCCGGGGCGCGACAGCAGCCACACGCCCGCCTGATTGGCCATCGTCCCGCTCGGAAAGAAGAGCGCGCGCTCCTTCCCGAGCAGCTCCGCCACGCGCGCCTCCAGCCGGCGCACGGTCGGGTCGCCGTCGAGGACATCATCCCCCACCTCCGCCTCCGCCATCGCTCGGCGCATTGCAGGGGTGGGGCGGGTGACGGTATCGCTGCGAAGATCGATGGCCATGGGAGGAGCGCGGGAAGGGGGAAGCGGGAAGCGGGGATCGACGCCGTGGAAACTAACCCCCGCCCCCGCCCTCCCCTACTCCCCCCGGCCCCCAGCCCCCGGCCCCCGACCTCAGGGCTTCTTCACCGTGACCTTCGGCACCTTCACCTTCTGCGTGTCCTTCTTCACGTCGACCTTCGGCACCGTCACCGATGTCGTGTCCGAGGACACGTCCACCGTCGGCGTGTTGACCGTGTCGGTCTGCGTGCCGACGACGGGCTTCTGCACTTCGTACTGCCCCTCGCCGGTCTTCTTGCAGGCGGAGAGCGCGCAGATCGCCGCGAGCGCCGCGGCCGTCATGAGCTTCGTCAAGGTCGTCCTCCGGTTGTGGACCACCCTCACCGAAGGCAACCTTCGCGCCAGCCTCAGCTCTCGAACGTCTCGCGCTGCTGCCGCCGAGTCCGCCGCATCTCGTACACCCGCCCCACCTCACCGCCGAGGATGAAGATCAGCGCCGCGTAGTACACCCAGAACACCACGATCACCAGCGCGTACAGCGTCCCCGTGTACAGCGTGCCGGGGTTGAACCGCCCCACGTACGACGTGAACAGCGCCTTCGCCACCTCGAACAGCACGCTCGTCACCACCGCCGCCGTCATCGCCGACTGCCAGCGGATGCGGCGGTTGGGAAGGAACTTGTACAGCGCGAAGAACATGAGGAGGATGAACGCCGAGGCCACGAGCGTCGCGACCCAGTACTCCAGCCGCCCCATCAGCTCCTCCTGCAGCCCCAGCCGCTGCAGCACGTGGATCCCCCGCGTGGTCGCGAGCTTGACGTACGCGTTCACGGCGGTGTACGCCACGAACAGGATCGTGCTGACGATCGTGATCTGGATGTCGAACAGCTTGCCGGCGATGATGCTCCGCCCCTGCTCGATGTCGAAGACGTCGCCGAGCACGGTGCGCAGCGTGCCGAACAGGCGCGTGCTGAACCACACGAAGCCGATCAGGCTGTAGAGCCCCACGGCGCCGCGGGCGCGGATGATGTCGTTGATGAGCTTGTGGATCGGCGCGTCGGGCGTCTCGGCGTGCGGCGGGAGGAGCTGGTCAATGAAGCGCCAGACCGTGTCCGCCGACTGCGTGGCGCTCTGGTTGAGCAGGTAGCCGAGCCCGGAGAGGAGCAGGAGCACGAAGGGGACGGCGGCGAGGAGGATGTTGAACGCGATCCCCCCCGCGAGAAACGTGATGTTGTCGTCCCCGGCGTTGTCCCAGATGCGCTTCGCGTAATCCTTGAGCGTCCACCAGACGCGCAGCGGGAGCGAGCGGGTGGGCATGGACCAGCGCCGCCGGGCGGGCGGCGCGGCGCTACTGCTCGTCCGGCTCGCCGTCGCTCCCATCGCCGCTCTCCACCTCGTCCGCCGCGGGCACGGGCGGGACGGCAGGGGGCGCGGGGCGGCGGGAGGAGCGCGCGACATCGGCACCGGCGCGGTAGGCCGCCTTGGTCTCGGCGATGCGCGCCTCGAGGTCGTGCCGCGCCTGCTGCGCCGCCTCACGGCCGGCGCGCAGCGCGTCGGCTGCCTGACGCCGCTTGAGCTCCAGCGCGTGCCGCGCCGTCTCGAGCTTGTCCTCCACGGTGCGCTTCGCCTGCTCGTACCGGTCCACGACCGAGTCCGACAGGTCCCCCGCGGCATCGCGCGCGGCATCACGCGCCTCGCGCGCGCGACGGCGGATCTGCCGGCGCGTCTCCTCCCCCGACTGGGGGGCGAAGAGCAGCGCGAGCCCGGCGCCGATGGCCAGCCCCATCACGAACGAGCCGGCCCCGCCGCCCCGCCGCTCGATGATGACGTACGGCTCCTCGTCCTCGTATTCGTCGTACTCCCTCATACCGCGTCTCCTCGCATCTCAGCGCCGCCCCTTGGCCTTCGTCTTCGCCGTCGTCTTCTCGCGCGCCGGCACCGACGCCGTCGCGCTGCGAGCTTCTCCACCCGGTGCGGGGGTGTAACCGTTCCCGCCCACGAGCGCCGCCAGCTCCGAGCGGACATCCGCGACGTCCATGCCGAGCATCTTCGCGGTGCGCTCCGCGTCGCCGCCGGTGAGCGAGAAGCTGCGCAGCACGAGCTGCCGCTTCGCATCGGCGAGCGTGGCGCCCGCCGGCAGGGTCACCACCGCTGGCACCTCCCCCGTGGTCCGCAGGTGCCGCGGCACCACGTCATCGACGCCGATGGTCGCTCCCCGCGACATGATCACCGCCCGCTCCACCGCGTTCTTCAGCTCGCGCACGTTCCCGGGCCACTGATACGACAGGATCCATTCCATCGCCGCGTCGTCGAAGCCGGTGATCCGCTTGCTGTTCTGCTGCGAGAATCGCGCGAGGAACTCGGTGGCGAGCAGCTTGATGTCCCCCATCCGCTCGCGCAGCGGCGGCAGGTAGAGCTCCACCACCGCGAGCCGGTAGTACAGGTCCTCGCGCAGCTCGCCATCCGCGAGCGCCTTCTGGAGGTTCTTGTTCGTGGCCGCCACCACGCGGATGTCCACGGCGATCTCCTTCTTGCCGCCGAGCCGCCGCACGGTGCGAGACTCGAGCGCGCGCAGGAGCTTCACCTGGATGTCGGGCGCCATCTCGGCGACCTCGTCCAGGAAGAGCGTGCCGCCGTCGGCCATCTCGAAGGCGCCCGGCTTCTCGTTGGTGGAGCCGGTGAACGCGCCCTTCTCGTGCCCGAACAGCTCGTTCTCCAGGATGTCCTTGGGGAGCGCGGCGCAGTTGAGGGCGAGGAACGGACCGCGCGCGCGCTCGCTCTTCTGGTGGATGGCGCGCGCCACCAGCTCCTTCCCCGTACCCGACTCGCCGAGAATGAGCACGCTGGCCGTCGACGGCGCCACCGCGTCGATGATCTGGTAGACGCCGCGCATCGCCTCGGACTGCCCGGTGAGCTCCCCGTAGTGGGTGAGCGCCTGCAGCTCGGAGGTGAGCGCGCGGTTCGCCTGCTTGACGTGGTACTTCTCGAGCGCCTTCGGGATGAGCGCCTTGAGGCGGTTCAGCTTCTCCGCGTTGAGCGGCTTCTCGATGTAGTCGTA
>CAMLEQ010000367.1 GCA_946479015.1 uncultured Gemmatimonadota bacterium
TCACGAACTTCCGCTTCGTGGTGCTGGTGAGCGCCGCCTGGCCGCCGCCGAACGACGCGCGCTGGAAGGTGTCGTACGATGCCACCTCGGACTCGCTGCCGGACACCCAGGCATCGCCACCGTGGAAGAAGGCGGGGATCCTCCAGAACGGGAGCGCGACCTGGGCGACGGGGGCGCTGACGATGAACGCGGGCGGGGGAAATGACGTCTACTTCTTCCGCCGCGACTCGCTCGCCGCCGCCACGCCGGCCTACATGGAGGCGAAGCTGACACTGGCCAACGGCGCGCCGAAGGACGACCCGAGCGCGATCTTCGGCTTCGTGGATGGCACGCGGCTGATCGCGCTGGGGGTGGCGAAGAACCGGGTCGGCTTCGCGGCCATCTCCCCGATCACGAACGCCTGGACGATGATCGGCACTCCCGCGGCCGTCGGCGGAACCACGGCGCACGTGTACCGGCTGACGAAGAACGGATCGTCCGCCGCGACGATCACGGTGGATGGCCAGACGGCGGTGACCGTGAGCTACAACGCGCTCCCCACCGGTACGCTGGGCGCGCTGGGCGCGACCCAGTTCTTCGGCGCGAGCGTCGCGAACGGTCACGCGAGCTCCACGTCCACCTGGTCGTACCTGAGCTACGAGCTGGGGGTGACCGCGCCATGATCCCCGACACGAACAGGATCGCCCTCGCCACGGAGGAGCTGCCGCAGCCGAAGCGCGCGTGGCAAGCGCCCGTGCTCACGCGCCATGCCTCGCTCACGGTGCTCACGCAGCATGCATCGCTCGGCACGTTCAGCATGCTGTTCCAGGGAATCAGTGGAGGCGACGGCGGCTTCGGGGTGATGCCGATGCGGCGGCGCACGTGACGCGCCACTGGCAGTTGGGCGCCGTGCTCGCCGAATCGGGGGCGGAGGAGACGGTGCTCAGGCACCTCGGAAGTCCGGCGGCGCTGCACGTGGTGGGGGGGCGCCTGCGCGCCGGCGCCGGCTACGCCGCCGCGCCGCGCGAAGCGCGCCGGGAGCTGGCGCGCACCGGGGCCATCCTCCGCCTGCGCACGCGCGGCGCCTACGTGCTGCACGCCTCCGGCGCGGTAGCCCCGAACGGCTCGGCGTGGATCCTCACCGGCGACAGCGGGTCGGGGAAGTCGACGCTCGCCTTCGCGCTCGCTCGCCATGGTTGGCGAGTGCTCGGCGACGACGGTGTTGTGATACGAATCGACAACACTGGCCGCTCGATGGCGCTCGGCTGGCGCGATCCGTTGCGCATGAGCTGCTCGCTCTTTCCGGTGTTTCCGGAGCTGGTTCCCCTCGAGCCACTGGTGGACGAGCGCGATCCGCGCCGGCGGGTGCCGGTGAACGCTCCATTCGCGGCCGGCGCGCCAGTGGCCGGGTGCGTGTTTCTCGAGCGCGGGGAGCACGACGGCGCGACCCGGCTCGCGGAGACCGAGGTGATGGCGAAGCTCATCGCGCAGTCGCCGTGGGTGCTCATCCCCGACGCCCACGCGCGCGACCACTTCGATGCGCTGCGCCAGTTCGCGGTCGGGGTACCGTGCTGGCGGTTGATGAACACAGAGCGACAGTTACACCACATTTCGGCGACACTCGAGGGCCTGCTCTCGTGACGCGCTACCGCGTGTCGCCGAACGCGCTCGCCGCGTCGCTGAGCGATGGCGTGGTGCTGCTCAACCTCCAGACGAACCGGTATTTCTCCCTCAACGAGACCGGCACGCGCGTGTGGAACCTGCTCTCGTGCGCTACGCCGCGCAGCGAGATCGTGGCCACGCTCGCGCGAGAGTACGCCGTGAGCGAGGAGGAGGCCGGGCGAACGGTGCTGGCGCTGCTCGATGAGCTGGCGGGGGAGCAGCTCATAGAGGCAATCGAGGCTCGCTCGTGACGCCATGGTGCCGCCGAGCGCGCGCCGCCGCGGCGGTGTTGACGTCGCTCGCCTGCGCGTGCGCCGGCGACGCTACCGCGCCTCCACCCCCGCCGCCCCCGCAGACGGTCCCCGCGTTCGTCTTCGTGGCCGACAGCGACGGGCACGCGCAGCTCTTCCGCTTTCGCCACGACACGATCACGCGACTCACTCACGAAGCCGCCAACGATGTCGACCCGCGGAGCGCGGCGGGGCGCCTCGTGTTCAGCTCGGACCGCGACGGGAACGCCGAGGTGTACATCGCCGACGCCGATCTCGGCGCCGCGCGCCGGGTGACGAACAGCTCCGCCACGGATGAGGAGCCGGCGCTCGATCCGGGGGGCACCACCATCGCGTTCACCAGCAACCGGAGCGGGACGCCGCGGCTGTGGGTGATCGCCGCTCCGGCGCCCACGGACACCGGAGCGATCTACGGCGTGCCGGCGCCGCTCCAGACGGCCTCCGCCGAGTGGGTGCCCGAGCGCTCGCCGACGTGGAGCCCGGACGGAGCGCACATCGCTTTCGCGTCCACGCGCACCGGAACATCGCAGCTCTACGTGGTGCCGGCCACCGGCGGCGCGGCGACGCAGCTCACGCACGAGTCGGGGGGCGCGTTCGATCCGGCGTGGAGCGCCGACGGGAGCGCGCTGCTGTACGTGACCGCGACCGGGGCGCCGCGCATCCGGCGCGTCGCGACCGCGACCGGCGCGGCGGCCGACGTCGCGGCGGACTCCATCGGGATCGGCGATCCCTCGTGCGACGCGACGCTCTGCCTCGCCGCCACCGATCCCTTCGGCACGCGCGGCACGATCGTGGCGCTCCCCGCGACGGCGGAAGCCGAGCGCGTGATCATCGCCACCCTGCCAGGGGCGCGACAGCCCGCGATCATCGCGCCCTGACCATCCCGGGGCGGGTGGCGTCCCCTTACGTTTCACGGGTGCACGTCCAACTCTCGCCGACCGCTCCGCGCTGATGTGGTCGGACACGCTTCTCGCGCTCGAGCGCCTGCACCTCGAGCGCCTCGCCGCGTGGGCCGGCGTCAGCGCGATCCTCGGCACGATCCTGCTCGGCGTGCTGGTGCTGCGCCGCGCGCGCGCCCCCCTCGTGTTCCATTTCGCGGTCCAGACGGCGCTCTGGGGCGCCGCCGAGTTGCTGCTGGCCGCGCTTCGCTGGCGGGCGCTCGCCGAGCGCGACTACGCCGGCGCGGTGCGCCTGGCGTGGTCGCTGCGTGTAGCGATGGGCGCGGAAGCCATCTGTCTGATCGTGGGGCTCACGCTCGCCGGCGTGGGGTGGGCGATCACGCGCCGCCTCGCCACCGTGGGCGCGGGGGGCGCGATCGTGGTGCAGTGCGCGGCGCTCCTCGTGCTCGACGCATCGCTCCTCGCGCGCATTGTGCTCCCCGGCTGACCGCGACACGCCCGGCACGCCTCGACACCCGCTCCCCTTCCCTCTCATGGCCGAAGTCACCCTCGACCTGCGCGGCACGCCGAAGCCGCAAGCCTACGCCGACCTGGAGGCGCACACCACCGCGGTGCTCGAAGGGATCCACGATCCCATCGCCGCCATGGCGACGATGAGCGCGCTGATCCACCACGGCTTCGGGCACCTCTGGACGGGCTTCTACCGCGTGGTGGAGCCGAAGCGCCTGCTGCGCGTGGGGCCGTACCAGGGAACGCTCGGCTGCCTCGAGATCCGGTGGGGACGTGGCGTGTGCGGCACCGCGGCCGCGGAGGCGCGCACCGTGCTCGTGCCCGACGTCGAGGCGTTTCCGGGGCACATCGTCTGCGATGCTCGCGCGCGCTCGGAGATCGTGGTGCCGGTGTTCGGGCCGGACCGCGAGCTGATCGCCGTGCTCGACATCGACTCGGCGGAGCGCGGCACTTTCGACGAGGAGGATCGGCGTGGACTCGAGGGGCTCGTCGGCTGGTTCGCGCGCCCAGGGTGAGGCCGGCGGCCGCGATTACGCACCGGCGCGCCGCGCGCTATCTTCCCGGCAACGCAGCCTTCCTCGCGGCATCGACTCATGAACGGCTACTCCGACCCGATCAACCACGCGCTCGCGTTCGCCACCAAGCACCACGACCAGTTGGTGCGAAAGGGGACGCGCGCGCCCTACCTCACCGCGGCGCCCAACGTCGCCGTCATCCTCACACGCTACGGGCAGGATGACGAGACCATCGTGGCGGGGATCCTGTACGACGCCGTGGAGGACTGCGTGCGCGACGGCTACACGCAGGACATGCTCGACCAGCGGATCGGGGACAAGT
>CAMLEQ010000368.1 GCA_946479015.1 uncultured Gemmatimonadota bacterium
ACCCTGAATGTTTCCGCATCGGCTTCAATCGGCTCGATGCGGTCAGGACGGCTGCCGGGCATTTGCCGATGACGCACGGCGAGTGCCTTGTGATCGAGGATTCGCCGCCCGGTGTGCAGGCCGCTCATCCCCGCGCCCCGACCGCGCGAACCAACCACGCTTCACCCCCGCCGTTGGGCGGTCACGCTTCTTCGCGTTCCGGGGGGGCGGATCCGCCGCGGTCATCGCCGTCGCCGGGAGCCGGTGGCCGACAGTCTGTGCTCCGGCGTGGAGCGGGTGGCGGGGACGGATGCCAGCGCGCGGAGCGTCTCATCGTCCACCGAGTGGAGCGCCCGGGCGCGCACCGTCGCGACTCGCACCGGCCGGTGCGGCTGGGTGAGGCATTCGAGCCGCAGCACGAGGCGTGCGGTCTCGATGCCGGCAGCCGGGATCTCCGAGCACAGGCGGGCGACGACGGTGACCAGCCAACGGGAACCGCCACGGAGCGTGACGACGCGGGTCTCCGCATCGGGGCGCGCGGGCGCGACCTCGGTGAGCGGCGCGCGCTCCTCCGGCCCGCAGGAAATGCTGCGGGGCGAGGCGGGTCGGCGAACGCGGCGTTGAGCTCCCACGATGGTCTCCGATTGTAGCTTATTTACATATTGCAACTAAAAATACGCCTTACGCAAGAGCCGTGCTGCACCGGCGCCGTCACTGGCTGGTCACGGGAGCGACACGACGCGGCGCCCGGCGGGGAGGCCGCCGAGCGCCATCCGGCTCACCCGGCGAGCCCCTCGAAGCGCACGCCGCGCCGGCTCCCACGGCGCTTCTTCGGGGCGTAGCGGAAGAGCTGCGCGGGCCGGCCGCGTCCCTCGCTCCGCCACTCATCGGTGGGCTCCACCAACCAGGCGGCGTGTAGCGCGCGGCGGAAGCTCGCCTTGTGCAGGCGGCGCCCGAGCAGCAGCTCGTAGATCTCCTGGAGCTGGCTCAGGGTGAACGTCGGCGGGAGCAGCCGGAAGGCGATCGGCGCCTGATCGAGGCGAGCGCGCACCGCCTGGAGCGCGCCGTCGATCATCGCGCGCTGGCGCGGGGGAACGGCGGGGAGATCGTCCACGGGGAACCAGGCCGTGTCCCCACCCACCGGCGCCGGAGCCCCCGCGGGGACGAGCGCCAGGAACGCCACCGAGACGTCGGAGCCGGACGGGTGCCGCCGCCGGTCCCCGAACGCCGCCACCTGCTCCACCAGCGCCGGCGCGGCGCCGAGCGCGCCCCGCGCGGTGCGCGCCGCCGTGTCCTCGATCGTCTCCTCGCCGCGGAGCGGCTCCCACGGGAGCTCCCAGCGCTCCTTCGCCTTCGGGTCCGCGGCGCGCGTGAGTAGAACGGTGAGGCGGCGGCCGTGCGGCGTCAGGAGGACCACGTCCACCGACAGCATCGCGCGCCGCGCCGCCGAGCGAACCGAGGTGGAGGGAGAGCGGTCGGGCATCGCGATCGAATTAGTCACGCACTGTGACTAATGTCAAGGGCTCACGATGTTTGGTAACACAACCGCACTAATTGCGACGATGGTGGCGACGCGCGACTATATCCCCCGGGACCGCGCGCCGTCAACCACGGCGCGCGATGGTTACTTCACGCCGGACACGGCCGCGGCCGGACGCGTCTCCCCCGCGCCGAGCGCCGCCGCCTGCGGGATCCCGATCGGGAGATGCCCCGTGATCGGCGCCATCCCGAGCACGGCGCGCGCCGCCGCGCGCTGCGACACCGCGAACCCGCCCCACGCCACGACGTACGTGCCCACGTCGGGGATCTGCTGCAGAAAGTACGGATTGCCGAACGCCACCACCACCGGGTGCGCCCCGCGCGCCTGCAGCGCCTCGACGAAGCTCACGAACGCGGCCGGCGCGGACACGCTCGTCACGGTCGTGCCGTGCGACACGTACGGGCTCACGAGTACCACGTCCGCCGAGTCCGCCATCTGGAGCAGACGCTGGTAGTCGGGCGCTGCCTCGTCGGCGCTCACGAGCTCCGAGCGCAGCGCAGGGAAGGCGCGCCGCAGCTCGGCATCGAACGTGGTGCCGGCGCCCAGGTCCGTGCGGTGCGCGTACGTGATCGAGAGCACGCGCGCCCCGCGCACGAGCCGCCCGAGCGGAAGCTGGTGCAGCGAGTCCTTCACCAGGGTGATCGACCGCTCGGCGGCGAGCGCCGCCGCCGCCTGGTGCGCCGAGTCGCCGACCACGGCGCGCACGCTGTCCAGGTCCACCGTGCGCCGCCGGTCGAGCGCGACCTGGTGCTTCGCCTCGAGGATCCTGCGCACCGAGCGATCCAGCCGCGCCTCGTCGTACCGTCCCTCGCGCACGCCGTCCACCACCGCGTCGATCGTCTGCGTCGCGTCGAGCGGCTGGAGCAGCACGTCGGCGCCCGCCGCCACCGCGCGCTTGGCCGCCTCCACCGGGCCGTAAGTGTCGAGCACGCCGCGCATCTCCATCGCGTCGGTGATCACGAGGCCGCGGAACCCCAGCTCGTCGCGCAGCAGGCCGGTGAGCACCTTGCGCGAGAGCGTGCCCGGCACGCCGCTGGAGTCGAGCGCGGGCATGGAGCCGTGGAAGGTCATGATCGCGCCCACCCCCGCGCGAATGGCGGCGCGGAAGGGGACCAGCTCCACGCTGTCCAGCCGTGCGCGCGACACGCGCACCACGGGGAGCGCGAGGTGCGAGTTCACGCCGGTGTCGCCGTGCCCCGGGAAGTGCTTTCCGGTGGCGATCATCCCGTTCGCCTGGAGCCCGTCGATGAACGCCGTGCCCATGCGCGCCACGGCGGCCGGATCCTCCCCGAACGACCGTGTGTTGATCACCGGGTTCGCCGGATTGTTGTTGACGTCGAGCACCGGCGCGAACGCGATGTGGATGCCGAGCGCCCGCCCCTCGATCGCCGTGACCCGCCCCTGCTCGTACGCGAGCGTCGTGTCGCCGGTGGCGCCGATGGCCATCTGCGGCGGGAAGATCACCGAGCCGCCGAGGTCGATCCCGTTGGGGAGGAACCAGCCGCCGCGCGCGCGGAAGCCCGCGCCGGCCTCGAGGTCCGCGCCCACGAGGAGCGGGACGTCGCTCATCCGCTGGAAGGCGTTCAGCTTGTCCGCGATCTCGATCGGCGACCCCACCGACATGATGATCCCGCCCACGTGGTCGCGCGCGATGTAGCCACTCAGCCGCCGCCACTGCGCCGCATCCGTGGGCACGTAGTCGCCGTACACCTGCGGCCACACCATCTGCGCCGCCTTCTCGCGCAGCGTCATGTGCGACAGCACGCAGTCCACCCAGCGATCGCTCCCGGCCCGCGACGCGCACGCGGCGCTCGCCGACGGCGGCGCGGTGGTGGCGGCGGGGCGCGTGCCGGCGGTGGCGCAGCCGGCGATCGCCAGCGCGGCGAGCAGCGCGGGAAGCGGCGCGGCGGAGCCGCGCCTGCGGGAAGCGGGAAGCGGGAAGCGGGGCATCGGAAGTGGGCGGGCCGATCGGGGCATGGAAATGGGAGGGGCGGAGAGACGACGAGGGCGTGAAGCGGTGACTGCGCGCTCCACGCCCTCGTGACTCGGGCGGCGGGTCACCAGTTGATGGTGCCTTGCTTGCTCGTGTCCACGTCCTCCGTCTTCCCGCTCTTGAAGAGGAACGCTTCCATGTTGCGGGTGAGGAACTGCCGGGCCTGGGGGTCCATCAGGTTCAGCCCATAGTGGTTGATCAGCATCGTCTGCTGCCGGAGCCACTGCCCCCAGCACTCCGCGCAGATCTCCGCCTGCGCCCGGGCGCCGAGGGCGCCGGGGAAGGGCGATCTATCGAGTCCCGCGCGTGTCTGTCCGCAGCGGGTGCATGTCACGTCGGCCATCTCTCTGCTCCTGCATCATGGGACCGGGGCCCGGCGGCGGCGCGGCGAGCGGTCGTGCAGCACGCTCGCCGTGTCCGACACCGGGCCCCGGAGCACCGTGCGGCGCGCGTCAGCCGCGCGCGTAGCGAACCTGCGCCAGGCGCAGCGCCTGGAGCAGGCGAATGTACACCCACCCGATGTCGAACTCGTACCACTTGGCCTTGAACTTCGCCGAGTGCGGGTCGGCATGGTGGTTGTTGTGCAGCTCCTCGCCCCCGAGCCAGATCGCGATCGGCGAGATGTTCCGGCTCTCGTCCTTCACGTTGAAGTTGCG
>CAMLEQ010000369.1 GCA_946479015.1 uncultured Gemmatimonadota bacterium
TAGCGCACGTAGCCGCCCAGCGTCTCGTCCGCTCCCTCGCCGGAGAGGAGCACCGTGACCAGCGGCTTCGCCACCTCGGAGATGGCCCACAGGTGCATCTCGTTCCCGTGCGCGAGCGGCTCGTCGTTCAGCCACGTGGCGCGGCGCAGCCGCGGCACCAGCTCGCGATCGTCCACGCGCAGCTCGTGCCGCGCCAGCCGCCACCGCTCGGCCACGCGCCGCGCGAGCGGCGCCTCATCGTAGCCCGCCTCGCCGAAGCTCACGGTGAAGCTGTGCACCCCCTCCCCCGCCCGCGCCGCGAGCGATGCGGCCACGCTCCCCGAGTCGAGCCCGCCGCTCAGCAGCACGCCCACGGGCACGTCGCTGATGCGGCGCAGCGCCACCGCGTCGTCGAAGGTGTCGCGGTACCACGGTGCCGGGTCTCCCTCGCGTGGAGCGCCGCGCGCCGTCGCGCGCAGCTCCTCGCGCACCGCCGCCGCGCGCTCGGCCAGCGTCCACCACCGCGCCGTGCGCACCGCCCCCGCGCGCCACTCGAGCCAGTGCCCCGGGAGGAGCCGGCGCACCCCCGCGAACGGCGTGCGCTCACCGGCCACGTACCGGAAGCAGAGCAGCTCCTCCCACGTGTCGTGGTCGAAGCGCGGCGCCAGGCCGCCGGCGAACAGCGCCTTCTCCTCCGACGCGAAGCGCAGCGTGCCATCGCTCACCACGTAATAGAGCGGCTTGATCCCCAGGCGGTCGCGGGTGAGGAAGAGCGAGCGCTCGCGTGCGTCCCAGATGGCGAACGCGAACATCCCGTTCAGCCGCGGGAGCATCGCCGCCCCTTCCTCGGCGTACAGGCGCAGCACGACCTCGGTGTCCGTGCGCGACCGGAACGCGTGCCCCATCCCTTCCAGCCGCGCGCGCAGCTCGGCGGCGTTGTAGACCTCGCCGTTGTACACGATGGTGAAGCGCCCGTCCTCGGTGGACATGGGCATGTGCCCGCGCGGGGAGAGGTCCACGATCGAGAGCCGCCGCGAGCCGAGCGCCACCCCCGCGTCCACGAAGCAGCCGTCGTCATCGGGGCCGCGGTGCGCGATGGCGGCGCACATGGCATCGAGCGCCGCCGCGCTCGGGGGGTGCGAGGGATCGCGGTGGACGATCCCGCAGATGCCGCACATCAGCGCGCCCCCTCCGGCAGCTCGTCGAACAGCCGCTCCCACTCCGCGCGCACCTCGCGCCACGCCGAGCGCTCCGCGAGCGCTCGGCCGCCGAGGGAGAGGCGGTGGGAGAGCGCGGGCTCGCTCGTCAGGCGCAGCACCGCCGCGGCCATCGCCGCGTCGTCATCGTCGGGGACGAGCAGCGCGCTCTCCCCATCGCGCACCAGCCAGCGCACCCCGCCCACGTCGGTGGCGACCACCGGGAGCCCGAGCGCGCCCGCCTCGATCACCGACACCGGCGTGTTGTCCACCCGGTTCGTGCCGATGAAGATGTCCGCGCGCGCCGCTTCGCGGAGCTTCGCGGCGTGGTCGAGGAAGCCGGGGAAGCGCACCGCGCGCGCGAGCCCCATCCGCTCCGCGAGCGCGCGCACGTCGCGCAGCATGCCATCGTCCTGCCCCGCCATCACGAGCGTGGCGTCGGCGCGCGCCTCGCGGACGCGCGCGAGCACGCGGAGCGCCATCGCCGGGTTGTAGAGCGGGTGGAAGGCGCGCATCCAGAGGAGGCGCGGCGCCACCCGCTCGCGCGGCGCGAACGGGTACGCGTCCACGTCGATCACGTTCGGGATGATCCGCGCGTCGCGCCGCGCGTAGGGGCGCACCGCGCGCGCGAGATAGTCCGTGGGCGCCACGATCGCGTCCGCGCGCGCGAGCACCCGCCGCGTCCATCGCGGGTAGCGGGCGAAGAAGCGGGGCATGTCGCCGCCGCGCAGGTGCAGCACCACCGCGCGGCCCGTGCGCCGGCCGATGGCGCTCGCGATGTCCTCCACCACGAAGCTCGGCCCGCCGTAGCTCTGGATGAGGAGCACGTCCACCGCGGCGCGCCAGCGGACGAGGGAGAGGGCGATCTCGCGCAGGCGCGCCCAGCGTCCGGGAGCGCGCGACACCGCGCGCACGTCGTACCCGGACTCGGCGAAGAGGCGGGCGAGGATCTCCCCCTGCGTCGTCACGCGCCCGGGGTTGTGTCCCACGAGCGGCCCCACCACGCAGAGGCGGGGGCGCGGGCGGGGGGAGCCACCGCCCGACACGCCTGGAGCCGGGGCGGCGTCCGCGGCGATCGCCGCCGGCGCGTGCGCCCGAACCGATTCCCTGGTCGCGAAGGTCTCACCCTGCATCGACGACGACTCGGCAGGTGAATGGACGCGTGCGGTCGCCGCCCGGCGCGTGCGGCGGCTCCGGCCTACGATGCGACTCGCCTTCGCGGAACGCCAGAGCCGGTTCGGCCGTACCAAGGGGGAGAGTCGTCATCGCCCCGGAGCTCCGGCAAGACCCCTACACCCGTCGCGGTCTCACCCCTGGTGCTCTTCCTGCTCGCGCTCACGGCCGTGGTCTGGCCACACGCCATCGCCGTCGTCCATCGCGCGCACCCGCATCGTGCCATCGCGCGGGTGGCGAGCGCGGCGCATGCGAGCTCGGCACGGACGGGCTCGGTGCAGCCGCGCGCCGCGCGACCGCGCGCGGCGCTCCAGGCTTGGTACGTGGCGCCGACCGGGGCGAGCTCGAACGACGGCACGAGCGCTCATCCCTGGAGCCTGGCCAGCGCGCTCTCCAACGCCAGCGGCAAGATCCAGCCCGGCGACACCGTCTGGCTGCGCGGCGGCACCTACTCGGGCGCCTTCACCAGCACCCTCGCCGGCACCAGCACCCGGCCGATCATCGTGCGCCAGTACCCGGGCGAGCGCGCCACCATCGACGGGCATCTCGTCATCCAGGGGAGCTACACCTGGTACTGGGGCTTCGAGGTCACCACCAGCGAGAGCGCCCCGGGCAACGTCATGGGCGTCAACATCAGCGGCCCCGGCGTGAAGGCGATCAACATGATCGTCCACGACAACGGCGGCAACGGCTTCGGCGTCTGGAGCCAGGCCCCCGATGCCGAGGTCTACGGCTCGGTGGTCTACAACAACGGCCGCCAGCGCGTGACCAGCGGCTACGCCCACGGCATCTACACCCAGAACGACCAGGGCTCCAAGCTCTTCCAGGACAACATCGTGTTCCACCAGTTCGGGTACGGGATCCACGCGTACGCGGAGGAGGGCTCGATCGCGCACATGACGTTCGACGGCAACGTGTCGTTCGACAACGGCGTGGGGACGACCGATCCGGAGAAGGCGCAGCCCGATCTCTTCGTCGGCGGGATGACGCCGCTGCGCGACGTGACGATCACGAACAACATGACGTGGCACGTCGGGTACGGCGGCGGCTCGGTGTGGATCGGCTACGCCTCGTGCCGGTGCACGGGCGCGGGGGTCGTGCTCCAGCACAACTACTTCGTGGGAGGCACGCCGGTGCTGCGGCTCGAGAGTCTCGCCGGCGTGCGGGCGACGTGGAACACGCTCGTGGGGCCGGGGCGCAAGGCGTCGATCATCGAGGAGAGCGGCGCCCCTGCGGAGTTCTTCTGGCGCGGGAACATCTACTACGGCGACGAGACGGAGCGCGAGTTCCAGTGGGACGGCGACACGTACACCTTCGCCGCGTGGCGATCGAGCACCGGCTTCGGCGCGCGCGACGGGTACGGCGGTCCGCGCCCCGTGGACACGAGAGTGTTCGTGCGCCCGAACAGGTACGAGCCGGGGCGCGCCAACGTGGTGGTGTACGACTGGGACGGCACCTCGTCGGTGTCGGTGGACCTCTCCAACGTGCTCCAACCGGGCGACGCCTACGAGATCCGCAACGTCCAGTCGTGGTTCGCCGCGCCGGTGGCGGCGGGCGTGTACACGGGCGCGCTGGTCCCCTTCCCGATGACGCCAGTGGTGCCGCCGGCGCCGCAAGGCGGGTGGGTGGTCACGCCCCCGCTGACGGAGCCCCGGTTCGGCGCTTTCGTCGTGCTGCGCCGCTGATCGACCCCACCAACTCATGGGCCTCCGCTCGGGCTCCTCGGCCGGGCGGCGCTCGGGCGCCCTGGCTGGGTTCCGCTCGGGCTCCTCGGCCGGGGCGAGTTCCGCTCGGGCTCCTCGGCCTT
>CAMLEQ010000370.1 GCA_946479015.1 uncultured Gemmatimonadota bacterium
AGGCAGCCGGCCACGCCGGCCAGGCCGCTCGACGTCACCGCGACGAACGCCACCGTCTCGGCGATCGCCGGGACGGTGGCGTCGTTCACCGTGCGCGTCGCTCGCGCGGGCGATCCGCGTCGCGGCGCGCGGCTCGTGCTGCGCGGCACGGCGGCGATCCCCGGCGGCGCCGGCGACGACATCGCCGCCGTCACCGACGCGCGCGGGCGCGCCACCTTCAACGTCCCCGCCGGCACGCGCGTGGGCACGTATCACCTGACCATCGGCTCGCTGGACGGCGTCCCGCTGCGCGGGGGCGGCGAGCTCGTGCTCGAGACGATCCCCGCCGCCCCGTCCACCGCCACGCTCGATCCACCGGCGCTCTCCATCAGCGCCACCGACCAGGGGACGCGCGACGTCCGCGTGACGGTGTCGGACGCGTACGGCAACCCGATCCCGAGCCGCACGGTGCAGCTCCGCCCCCCGCCGCGCGAGGGACTCGCGCCGATCACCCGGGAGACGGACGCGAAGGGATCCGCGCTGTTCACCGTCCCCGTGCGCCCGCTCCGGAACGGCGACTCGCTCGCGGTGGTCGTCGGCAATCGGCAGGTCGCCACGCTGCGCGCCACCACCGCCCCCGCCGTGGCCGCGGCGAACGTGGCCGGCGGACGCGCCGCGGGGCTCATGCTCGAGGCCGCGCGCCTCGCCGCGACGGGGAAGCACGCCCAGGCGGAGACGGTGTACGACAGCGTCCTCGCCATCGACCCGAACATCCTCGCCGCGCGCCTCGGCCGCGCCTACGTGCGCTCGTGGCAGCGCAAGGACAGTCTCGCGCGGCAGGACTTCCAGACCGTGCTGCGCGCGGACTCGGCGAACGTGTCCGCGCTCACCGGGCTCGGCTACAACTACGCGTGGAGCGGCGCGTGGGATGATGCCGAGACGCGCTTCCGCCAGGCGCTGAGCATCGCGCCATCGAGCATCGATGCCGATCGCGGGCTCGCCTACGTGGCGCTCTGGCGCGGCGATGCGCGCGAGGCGGTGCGCCGCTTCCAGAGCGTGGCCGAGCGCCACCCGCACGATGCCGAGACGCAGGTGGGGCTCGGGCAGGCGGAGCTCAAGGCGGCGAATCCCGTGCGCGCACGCGCCGCGTTCCAGCGCGCGCTCTCGCTCGAGCCCGGGCGCGCCGACGCGCGCGACGGCCTGGCCGCCACGCGCGCGGTCACCCGCCCGCCGGTGGAGCTGAGCCTGTGGGGCGGCTACACCTCGTTCTCCAACGCATCCGACATCCCGACCACCGGCGGCGGCACCAGCGGCATCGGCGTGCGCTTCGCCGAGGCCGCGTACTGGCCCACGCCCACCGTGCGCGTGTGGCTCCAGTACGAGAACGGCCTCTCGCTCGACAACGTCGCCTTCGTGCGCGCGGGGAAGACCGCGCCGTCGTTCTACCTCGGCGGCTTCATGAACTACGGCGACGGCCGCTACACCTCGCGCCTCGAGGCCGGCTACCGCAAGCTCCCCGGCGGCATCGACCAGGGCATGGTGCGCGGCGAGCAGGTGATCAATCTCCAGCCCTCGGGCACCGTGAAGCTCGGCGGGTGGGTCGGGCCACGCAGCGACCACCACACCGAGTGGCTCGGCTACGGCGCGTTCGGCT
Organism: uncultured Gemmatimonadota bacterium; assembly: GCA_946479015.1. The sequence goes on from CAMLEQ010000370.1 coordinate 1,634, forward strand.
GGCAGGTGACTCCGCGCCTGCGCGTGGAGCCCACGATCTTCTATTCGCGCAGCGGCGTCCCCGGTGAGAGCGAGCGCCGCTTGCTGCTGTACGGAGAGTACGCGTTCGAGAACGGAGTGAAGGTGGGCACCGGCATCGCCGGCGGTATTGCCACGCCCGCGAGCGTCCCGTCACTCCTCCCCGTCGATCCCCTCGCCGCAACCCAGGAGAACCAGAAGCTGTGGGATGCCTTCCTGATCGCCGAGGCGCCGTTCGGCGTCCATCGCGCGCACCTGCTCCTCCGGCACCAGCAGATTCTGCACTCGACCGGCCTCACCGTCGTCGCACTCGGCTTCACGCTCGGCCTCGGCTACTAGCTCCACCCATGACCCCCGAGCGTCCGCGGTCGGCCATGTACGTGTCGATCTTCGGTGCGTGGGCGCTCGTGGTGCTCTGGTTCCATCCCCGGCTCGCGCAACTCCTCCAGCTCGCGCACGGCCCGGTGGGCACCGCGGCGCTCGGGTTCTTCATCGTGTTCACCGAGCTGGCGTGGCTGTACGGCCTCTACAACATCGGCGTGGTCGTGTTCGCGCAGGCGTACCGGATGCGCGGGCGGCCCACGCCTCCAGCGCCGCTCGCCGGGCCCGAGCCGGCGGTGGCCGTGCTGTACACCACCTGCAACGACTTCGTGGAGGAGAGCGCCGCGTCGTGCGTGGCGCAGCGTTACCCCTCGTTCACCGTCTACCTGCTCGACGACAGCACCGATCCCGCGTACCGCGCACGGGTGGATGCGTTCGCCGCGCTCCACCCCGACCGCGTGCGCGTGGTGCGGCGCGGCTCGCGGCGCGGCTTCAAGGCGGGGAACCTCAACCACGCCCTCGCGCACGCCGCCACGCGCGAGCCGCTGTTCGCGCTCGTGGATGCCGACGAGGTGCTGCCGAGCGACTTTCTCGCGCGGATGGTGCCGCGGCTCATGGAGCACGAGCGTCGCGGCTTCGTGCAGGCGAACCACGAGTGCACCCCGCGCGACCCCGAGTCCCTCCCCGGCGCGATGGGGGTGGGGATCGACATCCACTGGCGCTGGTACCAGCCGCTGCGCAACCGGTACGGCTTCGTCATGCTCCTCGGGCATGGGGCCGTGCTGCGCCGGCGCGCGTGGGAGGAGGCCGGCGGGTTCCCCGAGATCGTGAGCGAGGACCTCGGCTTCGCGCTCCGCATCCGCGAGAAGGGGTGGCGCGGCTACTTCGAGGAGGGCGTCATCTGCCACGAGGCGTTCCCCGAGACCATCCGCGCGTTCCGCGTGCGGCACATGAAGTGGACGCGCGGCACCTGCGAGTTCCTCTCGCGCGAGTTCCGGCGGTCCATCATGTCGCGGCGCGTGACGCTCGTGGAGAAGCTCGACGTCCTGTTCCCGACGCTCAGCCTCCCGCTCTCGCTCTTCTATTTTCTGTACATCGTGGATGCGAACCTGGTGATCGCCACCATGTTCGGGCACCGTCGCCCGCTGACGGTGACGCTGGGTGCGCACCAGTTCGTGCTCCCGGTGTGGGGGCTCGACACGCACTTCCGCGCGGTGATGAGCGCGGACTTCTTCTTCATCACGCTCGTCACGTTCCTGGCGCCCGTGCTCTGCTTCATCATCGAGCTGGCGCGGCGCCCCGGCGTGCTGTTCCGCTTTCTCTGCCGGAGCAGCATCGTGTACGCCGCGCTCGGGCCGATGTCGTGCGTCGGAGTGATCTCGTATCTCCTCACCGGCCAGGCCAAGTTCCTCGTGACCGGCGAGCGCGGCGACGGCACCATCGCCGTGGAGGAGGAGACGGACGCGGAGCGCGCCGAGCGCCGGGCGCGTGCGGCGCGTGAGGCGCGTGTGGCGAGGCCGGCGCTCCGGCGCTGGTGGGCCCGCGTGCGCGAGAGCACGCGGCGCCTGCTCGTCGGCAGCCACCCCGACCACCCCGTGGTGCAGGCGTTCGAGGTGCTGTGCGGCGTCACCTTCGGCGCCACCTGTCTCGCACTCGTGCAGATCTCCTTCCTCGGCCTGGCGATCGCGTTCGTGCTCCTGCCGGTGATGCACCACGTGTCGTGGGAGCACCCGCTGCTCCGATGGCTGATCTACGTCCCCTTCCTGCTCATCCTCGCCGGCATCTCCATCGGCGGGCTCGGGGTGATGGGAATGCAGCCGGTGTTCTTCGGGTACGGGTTCCACTTCTGAAGTCGCTCACCGCTGCTCGACGCGCTCGAGGGCGAGCCACCCGTCGACGACCGGCGCGCCAACCCGGCCGTGTGCCACGGTCACGCTCACCCCGGCGCCGTGCGCCACGCAGTAGGTGCCGTATTCGTCGATCGGGAGCCGGTACACCCGCCCGCCGTCACCTCGGAAGCAACCCACGGGGCCGTCGAGCGTGATGGTCGGCGGCGGCTCGCCCGGTCGGCGAGTGACGTACTTGAGCCAGAACACCCCATCGTTCGGAAGCGCCCAGTGCACCGTGTCGCCGCGCGCCAGGCGCACCGGCACGGCGACGAGCCGCTGATCGGGGCGCAGC
>CAMLEQ010000371.1 GCA_946479015.1 uncultured Gemmatimonadota bacterium
TGCGGCTTGACTACTCCCTTATCAAGCTGCAAGCAGAGCAAGCACTTCAACAGAAGTTCGCTGAACACGATCACACCACCTCCGATTGTCATTCGATTTCGTTCGACGATCGCTGGCGACTAGAGCGTAGGGGCCACACCCGTTCCCATCCCGAACACGGTCGTTAAGCCCTACAGCGCCGATGGTACTCCGCCCGAGAGGGCGCGGGAGAGTAGGCCGTCGCCGGCACCCCTTCGACACGCCCCCATGCCGCGTAATGCAGCGTGGGGGCGTGTTCGTTTTGGTCACCGCACGGTCGCACCAGGAGACTCCGCATGCGCGCCGGGATCGTTGCCGTCGTCGGGAAGCCGAACGCGGGTAAGTCCACCCTCCTCAATCGCATCGTCGGCCAGAAGCTCAGCATCACGAGCCCCAAGCCGCAGTCCACCCGCGATCGAGTGGTCGGCATCAGGACAGAGGGGGACGTGCAGATGATCATCGCCGACACCCCCGGCCTGCTCCAGCCACGGTACGAGCTGCAGCGCTCCATGCGCGCCGCGGCACGGCGCGCCCTCGACGACGCCGACGTCATCCTGTACCTCGCCGACGCTACCGATGGCGCTCCCCCCCCGCTCACCGAGGCGGCCGAGCTCCCCGCTCCCCCTCGCGCCCCCGTGATCACGGTGCTCAACAAGGTGGACGCGATCTCCTCCGCGGAGCGCGCGGCGCTCGTCGCCAGCGTCCCCGAGGCCGCGCCCATCTCCGCGCTCACCGGCAGCGGCGTGGATGAGCTGCTCGCGCGCGTCGCGTCGCTCCTGCCGGAGAGTCCGTTCCTCTACCCGGAGGACGAGATCGGGACCCAGCCGCTCCGGTTCTTCACCGCGGAGCTGGTGCGTGAGACCGCCCTCGAGCAGCTCGAGGAGGAAGTGCCGTACAGCATCGCCGTGGAGGTCGAGGAGTTCCGCGAGGAGCGGCGTCCGGTGTACATTCGAGCGGTCATCTACGTCGAGCGCGAGAGCCAGAAGCGGATTCTCATTGGACACGGAGGCTCGCGCATTCGCGAGATCGGTCGCGTGGCGCGAGGGAAGATCGAGGAGCTCGTGGGGAGCCCGGTCTATCTGGACCTCTGGGTCAAGGTACTGCAGAACTGGCGGCGCAACGCGCGCGCGGTTCGCCGCTTCGGCTACGAGCCACCCGAGGAGAGCTGATCATGAGCCTGTCGCCGCAGCTGCTGGAGATCCTCGTCTGCCCGAAGTGCAAGGGAGAGCTGGAGTATCGTGAGGCCGAGCTGAGCCTGATCTGTCACGCGTGTCGGATGCGCTATCCGATTCGCGAGGACATCCCGATCATGCTCATCGATGAAGCGACGCCGCTCTGAGTGCCCCCGGCGCTGGTGCGGCGCTCTAGCCGGCCGCACGCCATGAGCTGGCGCTACTGGCTGCTCGCGTTCGTCCCCGTGGCGGTCGCCGCCGAGCTGCTGCACGCGCCACCGCTCGCCATCTTCCTCCTCAGCGCGCTCGCGATCGTTCCCCTCTCCGCGCTGCTCGGTACCGCCACCGAGGAGCTGGCCGGGCATGCCGGTCCAACCATCGGTGGGTTGCTGAACGCCACGCTCGGCAACCTCGCGGAGCTCATCATTGCCGTGCTGGCGCTGCGCGCGGGGCTGGTGGATCTCGTGAAGGCGTCCATCACCGGCTCGATCCTCGGCAACCTGCTCCTGGTGCTGGGAGCGGCCCAGCTCGTGGGAGGGCTGCGCTACCGGGTCCAGAAGTTCAATCCGCATCTGGCGGGGATGAACATCGCGCTCCTGGTCATCGCCGCGGTGGGGCTCATCGTCCCCGCGCTCTTCCATGGCGCGCACCCCGACCCCGCACGGGTGCAGACGGTGCGAATGTCGGAGTTCGTATCGGTGTTCCTGATCATCGGCTACGGGCTGTCGCTCCTGTACTCCATGGGAACGCACCGCGCGATCTTCGGCGAGGGCGGGGCTGTGGCGGCGGGGGAGGAGGAGCCGTCATGGTCGCTCCGCACCACGCTGATCGTGCTGGCGGTGGTGGCCGCGGCGATCGGCTTCATGTCCGAGCTGCTGGTGGGCGCCACCGAGGCGGCGTCGCGCGCGCTGGGACTCTCCGAGATGTTCGTCGGCCTCGTGGTGGTACCGATCATCGGGAACGCCGCCGAGCACAGCTCGGCCGTGCTCATGGCGCTCAAGAACCGGATGGACCTGGCGGTGGGGATCGCGATCGGGTCGTCGGTGCAGGTGGCGCTGCTCGTGGCCCCGTTGCTCGTGCTCGTGGGGGCGATCCTTGGGAAGCCAATGGACCTGGCGTTCACCACCTTCGAGGTGGCGAGTGTGGCGCTGGCCGTGTGGATCGCGGCGGTGATCGCGTTCGACGCCGAGTCGAACTGGCTCGAAGGCGCTTTCCTGATCATAGTTTACGGCATTCTGGCCGTTGCGTTCTTCTTTTTCTGATCGTCCGTGAGAGAACGACGTTCACGGATCCCGGTTCGGTCACTTCCGCCCCGCGCGCGCGCCCACCCGGCGCGAGCCGACGAGAGGGCCATGTAGCGTGGCTTCGCTCCACGCGGTCTACTTCTCCCCAGATGCGCAGCAGCCGCCCGCCCACGTGCGCGAGTGGCTGGAAGCGCGCGCCATGCCGTTCGTGGTGTGCGCCTCGCGGGACGATCTCATGGCGCGCGCGCTCCGCGGTCGCCCGCCGGTCGTGATCTTCGACGCGCGAACGACCGCGGCGGAGACGCTCGCGGCGTGCCGGCGGCTCAAGGACGACTCGTACACCGGCGTCGTACCGGGGGCGATGCTCGTCGGGGAAGACGAGGCGGAGCTCCTGGCGGCGTTCCAGGCCGGCGCGGACGAGGTGCTTGCGCCGCGGATGCCGGCGTGCGAGTGGGGGCGGCGACTCGAGGCGATGCTGCGCCGCGCCGAGCGGGACGTGCACGTGCACCCGTCCACGCGGCTCCCCGGCGCGCCGGAGATCGAGGTCGAGATCGGGCGGCGCATCGCGGCGGGGGGACGGTTCGCCGTGTGCTACGCCGACCTCGATCACTTCAAGGAGTACAACGACCGGTACAGCTACTTCGAGGGGGATCGGGTGATCCGCATCCTCGCGAAGATCCTGCACGACGTGGTGCGGGGAATCTGCCCGGAGGACGGCTTCGTCGGGCACATCGGCGGCGATGACTTTATCTTCATCGTGCCCGCGGCGGTGGCTCCGGAGATCTGCCAGGAGATCGTCGCGATCTTCGACGCGCTGGTGCCGTACCAGTACTCGGAGCAGGACCGGCACGCGGGGTACTTCTTCGGCAAGGATCGCCGCGGCCAGCTCCATCGCGTGCCGCTGATGACCGTGAGCATCGGCATCGTCACGAACGAGCGCCGCACGTTCACGCATCCGGCGCAGGTGAGCGAGCTGGCGACGGAAATGAAGAGCTATGCGAAGACGCTGCCGGGATCGGTGTACGTGGTGGACCGCCGGCAGGATCCGGTCGTGGACGCGCCCGTGGGCGCGTCGGAACACTGAGGGGGAGCCGCGGAACGCCGATGAACGTCACGTGTCCGGAGTGCGGATCGATCTTTCGAGTGGATCCGGCCAAGATTCCGGTGGCCGGGGTGCGGGCGCGCTGCTCGGTGTGCGGCGGCGTGATCGCGATCGGCGAGTCCGGCCGCATCGACGATGATTTCGCCGCGGCGCCTCCCGCGGCGAGGAGCGTCGCTCGCCCACCGGCGTCCGCGTCCGCGCCAGCGACGTCCGCGCCAACCGTGCCCTCGCCAGCGGCCGCGCCGCGCCCCGCCGCCGTCCCCCCGCAGGGCGCCTCCGCCCCTCGCGCGCCCGGCTCGGCGCCGGCGCCGCTCTCCCCGCGACCGTCCGTGTCCATGCCGACGCCGCCGCAGCCCACCAAAGCGCAGCTCGCGGAGATGCTCGGCTCGATGGGGCGTCGCACTCCGCAACGGACGACTCCCGTGCGCCCGCAGCAGCCTCCCGCGGCGCCGCCCGCGACGTCCCCGGTGCGTCCGGCCGCCGCGCCGCAGCCCGCGCCGCCAACGGCGCCCAGTGGCGCCCCCGCAGGGGCGCAGCACCCCGTCGCGCGTCCGCCGGTAGCTCCTCCCGCCGCCGCACCCGCCCCCGCGCCGGCGGCGCCGGCCGCCCCCGC
>CAMLEQ010000372.1 GCA_946479015.1 uncultured Gemmatimonadota bacterium
AAGGGGACGATCTACGTCTACTTCCCCGACAAGGAGGAGCTGTTCAAGGAGGTCGTGCGCACGGCGGTGATCCAGAACATCGAGCGCGCCGAGCGTGACCACTCCGTGGGCACGCCCACCGAGCAGCTCACCGGCTTCATGCAGGGCTACTGGAGCTTCCTCCGCTCTCCCACCTTCGCCGCGCTGCACCGCATGGTGATCGGCGAGCTGCGAAACTTCCCCGAGCTCGCCGAATTCTACTCCGTGGAGGTGATGCAGCGCGGGATGCGGCTCCTCACGGAGATCATCCAGCGCGGCATCGATGCCGGCGAGTTCCGGCCGGTGAGCGCGCAGGTCGCCGCACGAGGGATGTCCGCGATGTTCATCACGCACGCCATCTGGTGCGCCGACCGCGCGTGCTTCCCGCACGTGGGGCACACCACGGACGACGAGCTGCTCGCCGAGCTGCGCGACCTCTTCCTGCACGCGATTCGCCCCGCATCCGCCGCGCGGGCACCGTAACGAATCGTTCCATCCATGACATGATGACCGACGTCGTGACGTCCGCGACGTCGGCCGCGTCCTGCGAACAGCGCTCCACGCGAGCGCGAATGGCGCGGGCGGTCGTTTCGACCGTGCGCCGACGGAATGCCCGATCCGCGCGAGCGCGGACGGATGCGCGGGGTCATGGAGGCAGCACGGATGCACGCACATGGATCGCTGGCGGCGACGCTCGCCGCCGTCGCCGCACTCGCCGGGAGCGCCGCGCGCGCGCCGCTCGCCGCGCAGTCGCCGGTCGTGGCGCAGGCTGCCGCGCCGACGACGGTGACCGGGACCTTTCACATCATCTGGCGCGATGCGCGCCCCGGCACCGCGGTGCGGCGCGACCGCCGCTACGCGCTCGTGGACGACCGCGGCCGGTGGTTCGACGTTCGCATCGACGCCGCCACGCTCGAATCGATGGGCGGGGAGCGCGCGCTCGACCGGCGGCGCCTGACGATCGATGCCAGCCAGATGCTCTCCCCGGCCGAGGCGGGGACGCCGATGCCGGTGCTCTCGGCGAGCGCCGTGCACCTGGCGCAGCTCCGCACCGCCTCCGCGCTCGCCACGGGCGCGTCCGCGCTGACGGCGACGGGATCGCAGGCGTACGTCACGATCCTCTGCCGCTTCTCCGACACGCCGACGAGCTCCCTCGCGCCGGTGAGCCGCGCGCAGGGGATCATGGGGTCGTCGTATCCGGGCATGGACAACTACTGGCGCGAGGTGTCGAACGGAATGGTGAACCTCGCGGGGAGCGTGGTGCTGTCCAGGTGGTACACCCTGCCGCATCCGCGCTCGTACTACGTGGTGAACAACACCGCGGACCTCGGGAAGCTCACCGACGACTGCACCGGCGCCGCCGACGCGGACGTGGACTTCACGCGCTTCCACGGCATCAACCTCCAGTTCAGCGACCAGCTCGACTGCTGCTCGTGGGGCGGGAGCTGGACGATGGACCGCGACGGGCAGAACCGCGGCTACGCCATGACGTGGATGGCCGCGTGGGGGCTCACCTCCTCCACGTACGCGCACGAGATGGGGCACGCGTTCGGCTTCCCGCACTCGCACGGGCCGTACGGGCAGGAGTACGACTCGAAGTGGGACATCATGAGCTACGCCTACAACTACCGCGATCCCGTGTGGGGGAACGTGGGGCCGCACACGATCGCCTTCCACAAGGCGATGGTGGGGTGGATCCCGCAGTCGCGGCGGTTCGCGGCGCCGCAGGGGACGAGCACGATCCTCGTAGAGCGCGATGCGCAGCCGGAGGCGAACTCGAGCTACCTCGTGGCGGAGATCCCGATCCCCGGCACGCACGAGCACTACACCCTCGAGGCGCGCCGCTTCGTGGGGAGCTACGACTCGCACATCCCCGGCGAGGGGATCGTGATCCATCGCTGCGGCGTGGACGCCACCGTGGTGGATCCGGATGGCAACGGCAACCCCAACGACGCGGGCGCGATCTGGACGCCCGGCGAGACGTTCACCGACGTGGCGGCGAAGATCTCGGTGACGGTGCAGGCGCTGGTGGGGAACGCCTACCGCGTGACGATCCGGAACGGCGACACGCAGGTGGCCAGCGATGTGCCCACGCTGGACGCGGCGGCCGCCGAGCTGCTCGGCACGCCGTCGCTCACGGCGTCGGAGAAGCAGGCGCTGGATGTGGCGGGGAACCACGACGGCACGTACAACCTGGGAGACTTTCTGGCCTTCGCCAACCGGAGCGGACAGCGCGTGACCGGTGCGCTGCTGTCGCGCCTCTCGACGGCGGCGGCCACGCTGGAGGTGAAGCGATGAGACGACTGCTGATGCTCGCGACGCTCGGCGCGGGGCTCGCCGCGTGCGACCGCGTGATGCCCGATCCCACGGGCGCGCCGAACGCGGGATCGATGGACGTGGTGGTCTCCACGCCGAACGGCGACGACGGGGCGCTGCTCGTGCGCATCGCCGGCGGGCCGGTAGATTCGGTGACATCGCCCGGTCCCTACGCCGTGTACGCCGGCGCTCCGGACGGGGGCGCGGTCCACGTCATCGTGCAGGGGAACATCGCGGGCGGGGTGGTGGCGCGCGTGTGGGTCCCCGACGTGACGCGCGCCGCGTCGTACACGGCGGCCGTGGAGCAGGCCACCGCGCGCGACAGCTACCAGCAGCGCGGGCCGGCGGGCTACGGCGCGTCGTTGTCGGTGCGGTGAGCGAGGCGGCCGCCGGCCGGGGCCGGCGGCCGCGGCTCAATGCGGCGTGTCGTTGCGCCGCGGCGCGGAGAGGTCGACCGGTGGCAGCGCGGCGCGCTCGCCGAGCGTTCGCGTCAGGTAGCGCTGGCTCTCGGTGATGCGCTCGACCTCGATGGCCGTCGCCTCGACGATCTGCTCGATGCGATCGATGCGCGCCAGCATCTCGTCCGGCTGACGGCGCGGCAGCGCGGGTCCCGCCTGAGCCTCGCGCTCGAACTTCTTCACGTTCAGCCACCCCAGGCTCCCCAGCCAGACGGCGGCGCCCACGCCGAGTGAAGAGACGCCGACGGCGAGCATGATCAGCACGGGGTCGTTGATGTGTCCCATCACTGTTCTCCGGGTGCGGGACGACCTGCCCGTCTGCACCTACGCGCCGCGAGCGGAGCGGGTTTCGCCCGGCGCATTCCCCCGAGCGAAGCCCCTCCGCCGCCGGCACCGCACCGTTCGGCTGACGGATCGGCCGCTCACTCCGCCATCTCCACATCCATCGGCTCGGTGCGGTCGAACACCCGGCCGAGCCGCGCGGTGATCAGCCAGAGCTCGGCGGCGAGCAGAAGCGTGGCGAGCGCGGCGGCCGGCGGGAGCGCCCACGCGCCGACGATCGGGAAGAGCACGACGGTGACGGCGATCGCCGCAACGGCAGGGAGCGCGAGGAGCACGAGCATCCCGAGCGCGGACCCGAACGTGGTGAGGATGCTCTGTCCCATCGCTTCCACACCGCTCGGCCGCACGAGCCCCAGGCGCACCCACCCGGGAAAGACGAGCGCCGCCGCGTTCTGCACGAGCAGCCCCGCGCCGTTCACGGCGGGGAGCGCGATGAGCACAGCGAGCGTCACCGCGCCGCGCGTGCTCCACGCGAAGGGGAGCGTGTTCCCGCCGGGGAGCGCGATCGCCGCGACGAGGACGAGCGCCGCCTGGATCACCGTGAGCGTGAGCGCGGAGCCGGCCACCTCCGCGCGCACCAGCGACGTACCGCGCACCGGGAGCGCGCGCAGCAGCTCGAGGCGGAGCATGTCGAGGCGGAGATCGTTGCGGATCCAGAGCGGACCGAGGAGGACGAGCGCGCCGGCGAGCGAGAGCGCGATCGCGCCGACGAGCCACGCGCCGCCGCGCGTGGTGCCGGACTCCGACGATGCGATCGCGAAGCCGCCGATGGCGGCGGTGAGGATCCCCACCAGCGATGCGAGCCGGATGGTGCGCAGGAACGCGATGAGGTTCTTCCAGACGATCGCGGCGGCGGAGGCGCCGGCCGGCGCGAGCGGGATGCGCGCGCTGACGAGCCCGCGGCGGGGCGGGCGGATGCGCGCGTGCCGCCCGGAGCGCCCCGCGCCCGCCGCGCTCCCCGCCGC
>CAMLEQ010000373.1 GCA_946479015.1 uncultured Gemmatimonadota bacterium
GCACGCCTAGTAGACGATGACGAGGAAGGTGTCGACGTCGGGGTGGAAGGCGCGCACGAGCTCCTCGCGCACCCACAGGAACGCCGCCACCGCGCCCGCGGCGGCGAGCCACCGCGATGCGCCGATCGGCGCCGGACCGGTGCCCGCCCCCGCGCCCTCTCCGTCACCGGCGCGCGCCGCCGCGCGGGCCTCGCGCGCGGCGATCGCCCATGCCGCGAGCACGGCGATGGCGGCGGCCGAGGCGCGTCCGAGGAAGGGGGTGTACTGGTACGCCGGACGCGCCGCGAGGCGCGCGTACGCCCACACCGACGCGATCGCGAGCGAGAGCGCCACGGGGACGAGCACCACCGGCGCGCGGGTGCGACGCGTCGCCGCCGCCCACATCGCCGCGTGCGCGGCGAGTGCGGCGATGCACCACTCCGGCCGGCCATGGAGCGCGAGGATCACCGCCGCACCACTCGCCATCGCCGCCGTCACGAGGTGCAGCCCCGCGCCATCCCCGCCGGCGAGCCATGCCGCCGCGAGCGCGAGCGCGGTCCACCCCGCGGCCACGAGCGCGCCGGCCGGGCTGCCGGCCGGTGACAGCGCCCCCACGGCGGATGCGAGGAAGCCGAGCGGGACGAGCACCGCGGCGCTCGTCCGCCACCCCGCCGGGAGCGATCCGGTGCGCTCCGCGGCGAGCGCGCCAAGCGTGCCGGCGAGAGAGAGCACGATCGCGCCCGCGGCGCGACCGCTCCCCCAGTCGGCGGCCAGCGCCGCCAGCAACGCCACCCACAGACACGCGAGCGCGAGCCGTCCCCGCACGCCGGGCGCGGCGAGCGCGATCGCGCTCCACGCGCACGCGAGCGCGAACACCACCGCGGCGTGATGCTCGAGCCAGGGCGTGGCGGCATCCGTCATCCCCGTGAGCGCCACGGCGTACGCGGCGCAGCCGACGCCCGCGATGCCGAGCGCCACCCGCCAGGCGCGATCACGCAGCGCGATGGCGCCGCCAGCGATCACGATCCACCCGTACCCCGCGAGCAGCAGCGCGCTCCCTCCGCCGTTCGTGGTCACGAAGGGCGCGGCGAGCGCGCCGCCCAGCCCGACCGCGAAGAGCGCCTCCTCGCGCGCACGCAGCGCGAGCGCGGCGAGCGCCGCGGATGCACCGGCGGTGGCCACGAGCACCAGCGCCGGCGCGAGCACGTGCAGCCGCGGCCCCGCGGCCCAGGCATCGAGGTGGATGAGCGCGAGCGCCAGCGCGAGCAGCACGTTGCCGAATCGGACCGTGCCGCGCGCGCGCAGGCGCCACCCCACCCACCCCACCGCCGCGGCGCCGAGCGCGCCGAGCGCCACGCGCTGCGCGGGGCCGAGCAGTCCGTGCGCGATCGCCCAGGTGAGGAACGCGCCCGCGCCGGTGAGCAGCGCGAGCGTGGCGAGCGCGATGGTGCCGTACCGGCCGAGCAGCGCCTCGAGGTCGAGAGGCGCGGGACTCGGGACTCGGGAATCGGGACTCGGGAAAGGCTCCCGCGGGGCGCGGGGCGCGACCGGCGCGGGATTCGGGGCGCGGGACTCGGGAACCGGCGGTGGGAGCGGAGGGAGGGGCGCGGGGTGCTCCGGTATCGGGATGTCGGCCGCCCGCAGGGCGCGCACCTCGTCGCGGAGGGCGGCCACTTGCTGGTGCAGCGCGCGGACGATCGTCTCCAGTCGTTCGATGCGCTCGAGCTCGGACATGCCTGCGGGGGTGAGGGGTGCGCCGATGCCGGCGTGCACCAAGCTACGCTGCGGCGCCGCGGCATTCAAATTGTCGTGCACGGCGCCATGACTCGCGCATCGGAAGGCACGGTCCGCATCGGGATCAGCGGCTGGGATTATCCGGGGTGGCGCGGCGCGTTCTATCCGCCGGAGCTGCCGCGCCGCGCATGGCTGCGCTACGCCTGCCACACCTTCGACAGCATCGAGCTGAACGGAACCTTCTACAGCCTGAAGTCCCCCGACGCGTTCGTCCGCTGGCGCGACGAATCGCCGGAGGGGTTCGTGTACGCGGTGAAGGGGAGCCGCTTCATCACGCACAACCTGAAGCTCCGCCACGCGCGCACCGCGCTCGCCAACTTCTTCGCGAGCGGCGTGCTGGCGCTCGGCGCCAGGACGGGACCTTTCCTCTGGCAGCTCCCCGCCACGTACCGCTTCGACCACGATCGCCTGGCGGAGTTCCTGGACCTCCTGCCGCGCGACTCCGCCGACGCGGAGCGGCTGGCGCGGCTGCACGACGACCGCCTCCCGCACGGCGCGCTGCTCGAGAGTCCCGAGCCGGTGTCGTACCGGCACGCGCTCGAGCCGCGCCACCCCTCGTACTTCGGCGACGAGGCGATGTGGCTGCTGCGCGACCGTCGGTGCGCGCTCGTGGTGGCCGACACCGCCGGCCGCTTTCCCACCACCGCGGAGCTGACGGCGGACTTCGTGTACGTGCGCCTGCACGGATCGCGGGCGCTGTACGCGAGCCGATACGACGACGCGGAACTGGATGCGTGGGCGGAGCGCATCGCGTGGTGGGCGTGCGATGCGCCGCACATGCGCCACGACGTGTACGCCTACTTCGACAACGACGCCCACGCGCACGCGCCGCACGACGCGCGGCGGCTCGCGGAGCGCGTGCGCGCGGTCACCCCGCTGGTGCGCGGCGGCGGAAGCTGATAGTGTCCCTCGCGGCCACGGCCAATCGCACTCACACCAGCGGAAGGGGGAGGCGTGAACATTCTCGTGCTCAACGTCGGCTCATCGACGCTGAAGTTCCAGCTCGTACGCACCGATCCCGACCGGATGGCGGCGAACACCGACGAGCGGCTGGCGCGCGGGCAGATCGAGCGGATCGGCGGCGAGGCGGTGTACTCCTTCCGCGCCCAGAGCGGCAGCGGCGCCCGGGGGACGGCGCCGCTGCGAGACCACCGCTCGGCGGTGGAGTACCTGGTCCGGTGGATGGTGAGCACCGAGTCCGGCGTGCCGATCGAGAGCGTGGCGGAGATCGCGGCCGCCGGGCATCGCGTGGCACACGGCGGGGAGCGGTTCCAGCGCTCCGTGCGCATCGATGACGCCGTGGTGCGGGGGATCGAGGAGACGATCGACCTCGCGCCGCTCCACAACCCGCACAACTTGCGCGGCATCGACGCGGCGCGGGCGGTGCTCGGCCCCGGCGTGCCGCAGGTGGCGGTGTTCGACACCGCGTTCCATCATAGCCTCCCCGAGCGGGCCTACCTGTACGCGATCCCCTACCAGCTCTACCGCCGCTACCGCGTGCGGCGCTACGGCTTTCATGGCACCTCCTACCGCTACGTGGCGCACCGCTATCGCCAGCTCACCGGACGGTCGCGCGAGGAGACGAAGATCCTCGCGCTGCACCTCGGCAACGGGTGCTCCGCGTGCGCGATCGAGCGTGGCGTGTCGGTGGACACGTCCATGGGCTTCACGCCGCTCGAGGGACTCGTGATGGGCACACGGTCGGGAGATCTCGATCCGGCCATCCTCGACTACATCGGGGCGAAGGAGGGGCTCACGCCGCACGAGGTGGATGGGCTGCTGAACAAGCAGTCGGGGCTGCTGGGGATCTCCGGGCTCACGAACGACATGCGCGAGCTGCTGGCGGAGGAGTCCGAGCACGACGACCGGCGGGCCCGGCTCGCCATCGAGGTGTTCGCCTACCGGGTGCGCAAGTACATCGGCGCGTATCTGGCGGCGATGAACGGCGCGGATGCGGTGGTGTTCACCGGCGGGATCGGAGAGAACGCGGCGCCGGTGCGCGAGCGCGTCTGCACCGGGCTCGAGTGGCTGGGGATCCAGATGGATCCGGCGCGGAACGCCGACGTGGTGAACGGACGGGAGGGGCGCATCGACGGCGACGGCTCGCGGGTGGCGCTGTGGGTGATCCCCACGGACGAGGAGCTGCTCATCGCGCGGGACACGTACCGGGTGGTGAATGGGATGGAGACGAGATACTAGAGGCGCGGGACTCGGGGTGCGGGATTCGGGGGTCCACGGAACGCGACGGGGTGGCGGCCCCCGCCGCGACCCCCGCGCAAATAATTG
>CAMLEQ010000374.1 GCA_946479015.1 uncultured Gemmatimonadota bacterium
AGGCGCTCGGCGGCGGCGCCGACGTGCACCAGCGAGTGATCGGCACGCATCCACTCGCCGGGTCGCACGACTCGGGGTTCGGCGCCTCGCGCTCCGACCTGTTCGTGGGCGCCACGGTGAGCGTGGAGCTCCGCGCGGCGCCGGAGGCGCGGGAGCGCATCGAGTGGCTCTGGCGCTCCGCCGGCGCCGAGCGCGTGGAGTACCGCGACGCCGACACGCACGACCGCCTCATGGCGTGGGTGAGTCACCTGCCGCAGCTCGCGTCCACCGCGCTCGCGGCCACGCTCTCCGCCGGCGGTGTGGATGCGCGGGCCGTGGGGACGGGGGCACGCGACGCCACGCGCCTCGCCGCGAGCGCGCTCGGCTCCTGGCCGGCGCTCTTCCGCGGCGCACCGCACGACCTCCGCGATGCGCTCGCGCGGCTGGAGGAGACGCTCGCCGCGATGCGTGCCGCGCTGGATGGCGACACGCCGGCCGCCCTGGAGGAGATCTGGGAGCGCGGGCGCGCATGGCGCCGATCCGGGGAGCGACGCGCATGAGAGTGGAGGGACGGGTTCGCGTGCCGGGAGACAAGTCGATCTCCCACCGCGCGCTGATGCTCGCGGCTCTCGCCGAGGGCACGTCGCGTATCCGGGACATCCTGCCGTCGGCCGACGTGCACAGCACCGCCGGCGTGCTCCGCGCACTCGGCGTGCAGGTGCCTCCGCTCGCCGCGGAGATGCGGGTGGAGGGGGTCGGGCTCGACGGGCTGCGCGCCCCCGGGGACTCGCTCGACTGCGGGAACAGCGGCACCACCACGCGTCTCATGGCCGGGATCGCGGCGGCGTCCCCGTTCGAGAGCCGCTTCATCGGCGATGCGAGCCTGAGCCGGCGTCCCATGCGCCGCGTGGCGCGCCCCCTCGAGGAGATGGGGGCCCGCGTGACGCTGGAGCGCGGCGACGGCCTGCCGATGCTCGTGCGGGGGGGACCGCTCCGCCCGATGGACTACGCGACCGAGACCGCGAGCGCGCAGATCAAGAGCGCGATCCTCCTCGCCGGGATCGCTGGGCGCGTTCCCGTGACGGTGCGAGAGCCGGCGGTGTCGCGCGATCACACCGAGCGCATGCTCGGCGCGCTCGGGGCGGTGGTGGAGACGCGAGGGACGACGGTGCGCCTCGAGCCGGTGAAGCGGCTGGCGCCGCTGGACGTGCGCGTCCCCGCGGATCCCTCGTCGGCGGCGTTCCTCGCGGCGCTCGCGGCGCTCGCGAGCGAGGGCGAGATCGAGCTCCCGGACGTGTGCCTCAACCCGACGCGCACCGGCTTCTTCCGCGCGCTGCGGCGGATGGGCGCGACGCTCTCGATCGAGTCCACAGGACGCGAGGGCGGGGAGGAGGTCGGCACGGTGCGGATTCGCCCCTCCGCGCTCGAAGGGATCGAGCTCCCCTCCGACGAGGTCCCGTCGATGATCGACGAGATCCCCCTGCTCGCGTGCGTGGCGGCGCGGGCGCGCGGCACCACCGTCATCAGCGGCGCCGCCGAGCTGCGCGTGAAGGAGTCCGACCGGATCGCGACCGTGGTGGCCAACCTGAGGGCGATCGGCGTCGAGGCGGAAGAGCGGCCGGACGGCATGGCGATCACGGGCTCCGACCACCCCCATCGCGGCGAGATCCGCACGCACGGCGACCATCGGATCGCGATGGCGTTCGGCGTGCTCGGCGCGCTCGACGGCGCGGCCATCACGATCGATGATCCCGCGTGCGTCGCGGTGTCCTATCCCGGCTTCTGGGACGATCTCCGTCGCGTCACATCGCGCTGACCGTCCCTCGACAGACCACGCCTTTCTTTCCTCGCTCCTCGTGACCACGGACCCCACGCCCCAATTCGCTCCCCGGATCCGCCCTCGGGGCGCCCCGCTGGTCGTGGCCATCGACGGCCCGGCCGCCTCCGGAAAATCGTCGACGGCGCAGTGGGTGGCGCAACGCCTGGGCTTCCAGCACGTGGATTCCGGCGCGCTCTATCGTGCCGCGACGGCAGCGGCGCTGCGTGGCTGTCCGAGCGCGGAGCTGTGGACCGAGGAGGTGGTGCTCGAGGCCGCTCGGGAGGTGACCGTGCGCCCCGGCGACCACGGATTCGTCGCGCTGATCGCGGGCGCGGAGGTGGAGGAGGAGCTGCGCGGGGCGGTGGTGACGCAGCATGTGTCGCGCGTGGCGCGCATGCCGCTCGTGCGCGACTGGGTGAACGACCGCGTGCGCGAGGCGGCGCGCGGTCACAGCGTGGTGGTGGACGGCCGGGACATCGGCACGGTGGTGTTCCCGGACGCCGACCTGAAGGTGTTCCTCGTCGCCGACCCGTGGGAGCGGGCGCGCCGCCGGCTGATCCAGCGGCTCGGGCGCGCCCCCACCGACGCGGAGATCGCCGAGGAGACGGAGCGCCTCGTCCAGCGCGACGCGCGCGACGCCACCCAGACGGTTCAGGCCAGGGATGCGATTCTGATCGATACCACGTATCTGACGCAGGAAGAGCAGGTGGAGAGGATCGTGGCGTTGGTCAGGGTGGTTGAGGGGGGAGGGGGGGCGTAGGACATGGTGGCTAGACCACCATGGAACGCGTGTGGCGTGTCGGGAACTGACGGAAAGAGGAGGGAGGTAGAGCGAGAGTAGGTTTGGATGTAGCGAGAGTCCACCTACAGCCGAGCCTACACGCGCCGTACCTACCTCCTCACCCCGTCAGTTCCCCACACGCGACACGCGTTGTTCGGTGGTCTCGCGACTACCCACCATCATCCCGTTGCACTAACCTCCATTCCCAGCTATGTTTATCGGTTCCCGCAGCCCGACCATTTTCCAGGGGCGGGATTCACCTTTGACTCGGCGCGGCGAGCCTAAACATTCCGCGCGTTAGGAGACTGATTTCGGTATGCCCGAGCTTGAAGAGAAGACCTCGACTGGCACGACGGAACTGACGCGGCGCGGCGCGCAGGACAAGGGTGCCCTCCGCCTGCTCGCCCACGGTGACAACCGCTGGGACGAGGACGAGTATTCCCCCGAGGACGAAGCGCGGATGATCGAGCTGTACGCCGGTACGCTCGCGTCCATCGACGAGGGGGAGATCGTCAAGAGCAAGGTCCTGGAGATCCGGGACAACATGGTGATCCTCGACATCGGCTTCAAGTCGGAGGGCGCCGTGCCGCTCGAGGAGTTCAAGGATCACCCCGACCTCAAGCCGGGCGACGAGGTCGAGGTGCTGCTCGAGCACCTCGAGGACCAGGAAGGCTCGGTCGTCCTCTCGAAGAAGAAGGCGGACTTCATGCGCGTGTGGGAGCGCATCCGCCAGGCCTACGAGAACGACCAGCCCGTGGAAGGGACGCTGGTCAAGAAGATCAAGGGCGGCGTGGTGGTGGATCTCATGGGCGTGGACGCGTTCCTCCCCGGATCCCAGATCGCGCTGCGCCGCGTCCCGAACATCGACGAGCTGCTCGGGCAGAAGTACGAGTTCAAGATCATCAAGCTCAACAAGCGCCGCCGCAACATCGTCGTCTCGCGCCGCGTGATCCTCGAGGCCGAGCGCGCCGGCAAGCGCGAGAAGCTGATGAAGGAGCTGCAGAAGGACCAGGTCCGCAAGGGCGTGGTCAAGAACATCACCGACTTCGGCGCGTTCATCGATCTCGGCGGTGTCGACGGCCTGCTCCACATCACGGACATGTCCTGGGGGCGCATCTCGCACCCCTCGGAGCTCGTCCACATCGGCCAGGAGCTCGAGGTCAAGATCCTCGACATCGACTGGGAGCGCGAGCGCATCTCGCTCGGCCTCAAGCAGCTCCAGAGCTACCCGTGGAAGGACGTGGCCGAGAAGTACCCGGTCGGCACCCGCGTCACGGGCAAGGTCGTGAGCATCACGAACTACGGCGCGTTCATCGAGCTGGAGCCGGGCATCGAAGGCCTCGTGCACATCAGCGAGATGAGCTGGACGCGCAACGTCCGCCATCCCAGCAAGCTGGTGTCCATCGGCGAGACCATCGAGGCGGTGGTGCTCAAGGTCGATCCGAACGAGGAGAAGATCTCGCTCGGCA
>CAMLEQ010000375.1 GCA_946479015.1 uncultured Gemmatimonadota bacterium
AAGCGTGCGACTCGGCCACGCGCGCGATCGCCGCCATGCCGGCCGCGGCCTGCTCCACCGCGCTCATGTTCTCCTCCGCCGCCGCACCCACGCCACTCGCCGCCGCGCGCGTGCGCTCGGATGCGGACGCGATCGCCGCGAGCACCTCGTCCACGGAACGCGCCGCGAGCTCGATCTCCCCCACGTGCGACGCGCCCTGCTCCATCGCGCGCGAGGTGCTCGCCATGCGCTCGGTGATGGAGCGCGTCATCTCCACCACGCTCCCCGACGCGGAGCGCGCCTGCTCGGCGAGCTTGCGGACCTCGGTCGCCACCACGGCGAAGCCGCGGCCGGCGTCACCCGCGCGCGCCGCCTCGATGGCGGCGTTGAGCGCGAGCAGGTTGGTCTGGTCGGCGATCCCGCGCACGGTGTCCACGAAGCCGGTGATGGCCGCGGTGCTCTCGTTGAGACCGCGCACCTCCCCCGCCGCGAGCTCCACGGTGGTCTTGATGTCGAGCAGGATCTTCAGCGCGCGCTCGAGCTCCGCCCGCTTGGCCACGGACGACTGCTCGATCTCCTCGGCCAGCGAGTTCACGTCGCCGGTGCCGACGCGCACGGTCTCGGCGTGCTGCCGGATGACCTGGAGCGCGCAGTCGACCTCGCGGAGCTGCTGCACCTGGCTCGCCGCGCCGGAGGTGACGTCGGCCATCGCCGTCGCCACCTGGCTCGCCGCGTCGGAGATCTGCGCGGACGCCTCGGCCAGCTCGGTGGCCGAGCCGGCCACCTGCTGCGCGGTCACGGACGCCACGTCCACCACGTTCGCGAGCGACTCGCCGGTGAGGTTCATCGCGTCCGCGAGCCGCTGGAACTCGTCGGGCAGGCGCGCGGTGGTGCGCGCGCCCAGATCGCCGGCACTGAGACGGTGCGCGTGCGCCACGAGCGTCTGGAGCGGCCGGTCGATGGAACGGACGGTGCGCACGACGATGAACGACGCGATGAGCACGGCCGCGAGGACGAGCAGCACGAGCGCCAGCGAGCGGCGCGCGGTCTCGGTCTTGAGACGCGCCGACGCCTCGGCGAGTCTCTCGGCTTTCAGCCGCGAGAGGTGGTCGATCTGCGAGAGCAGGGAGTCCACGACGGGATGCGCGGCGACGACCTGCGCGTGCGCGGCGTCGGCGCGGCCGAGGTCGGACAGGCGGTGCGCGAGGTTGTAGCGCACCTCGATCTCGGAGAGACGGTTGTCGATGTCGGCGATGAGGCCGATCTCCTCCGCCGTCTGCCCGGGGAGCGCGTTCATGGCGCGCTGCACGTCGTGCGCGTCCCAGCCGTACTGGCGGAAGGCGACGTGCGTCGCGCTGTCGCGCACGCTGAGGTAGCTGTTGGCCGCGTCGAGGCCGCGTGTGACGTCCCCGGAGAGCTGCGCCGAGAGGCGATTCTCGCGCTGGATGGAGCCGAGCGCGCGATCGACCATCGAGGCGGTGATGCTCATCGATGCGCGGCCGAGCAGGCCGGCGCCGAGGACGAGGAGCACGAGCGCGCCGAAACCGAGGATCAGGCGCCCGCGGATGGTGCTGAAGGTTCGTGCGATCATCGCGATCATTGCCCCGCGCCTCCGGTCACGAGGAACGCGCCGTGATGGATGCGCGTGATGTGGAACGCCGGCTGCGCTGGATCGCCGGTCGGGAGGAAGCTGATGGGTCCGGTGATGCCGGGATACGCGGTCGCCTCGGTGAGCGAGGCGAGGTAGTTGCGCACCGCGCCCCGGTCGTCGCCCGCCTCGGCGATCGCCTTCGCGAGGACGCGCGTGGCGTCGTAGCCGAGCGCCGCGTTGAGATCGGGGACCTCGTGGTACCTCGCCTCGAATGCCTTCACGAAGCGCTGCACCTCGGGGCGGGGATCGTCGACGGTGAAGGGGGTGCCCACGTACGCCCCCTCGGCGGCCGTGGTGTCGGCGATGATCCTCGCCCACCCATCGCCGCCGACGAAATCCACGTCCAGGTGCTGTCGATGCGCCTCGCGCAGCGTGGCGATCCCCGAGATGTCGAGGCCGGCCACGAACACGATGTCGGGATGCTTCGTCCGGTAGTACGAGATGTACGGCTCGAGGTTCGTGGCGCCGTCCTGGATCGGGTCCATGCTCACGATCGTGCCGGTGAAGCTGCGCCGGAACGCGTTCACCAGCCCGCGCCCGTAGGGGTCGTTCTCGTAGAGGACCGCCGCGCGCGCGTGCCCCGTTGCCGATGCGTAGCGCGCGATGACCGCCCCATTGGTGGAGTCGCTCGAGATCACGCGGAACACCCACGGCGAGATCCCGGTCAGGTCGGGGGAGGTGGCGGTGGTGGCGATGGAGACGAGATGGCCGTCGTACACGCGCGCAGCGGCGACCATGGCGCCGGAGTTGACGTGCCCCACGACGCCCACGACGTCGGGGTTCGAGACGAACTCCTGCGCGATCACCGCCGCCTTCGCGCCGTCGCCCCCGTCATCGCGCGTGATCAGCTCGAGGCGGCGGCCGTGGATGCCGCCGGCGGCGTTGATCTCGTCGACCGCGAACTCGATGCCCTGCTTGGTGATGGCGCCGCCGGCCTGCGTCCACGGTCCGGCGGCGGCGATGGTGACCGGGCGCGCCGCGTTCGCACAGCCGGCGGCGGCCAGGGCGCAGAGGAAGAGCGTCTTGCGGTAGTTCAAAGGACGGGGTCCGGGGTGGTGCGGATGGCTCGCGCGATCGGCCGGGTCATCGCCCGGCGCGTTCGGCCACCAGGAGCGCGCCCTGGTGCACGCGCGTGATGTGGAAGCTCGGGGTCGCCGGGTCGCCGGACTTCAGGAAGCTGATCGCTCCCGTCACGCCCGGATACGCGGTGGCCTCGGTGAGCGAGGCGAGGTAGTCGCGCACGGCGGCGCGGTCGGCGCCGGCGTCGGCGATCGCCTTCGCGATGAGGTGCGTGGCGTCGTAGCCGAGTGCGGCGTTCGCATCGGGGACGGTGCCGTATCTGGCCTTGAACGCGGCCACGAAGCGCTGCGCCTCCGGGCGCGGATCCTCGGCGGTGAAGGGAGTCCCGACGTAGGCGCCCTCGGAGGCGGCGGTGTCGGCGGTGATCGTGGACCAGCCGTCGCCGCCGATGAAATCGGCCGCGAGATGCTGCCGGTGCGCCTCGCGCAGCGCGGCGATCCCGGTGACATCGACGCCGGCCACGAACACGATCTCGGGGTGCTTGGTACGGTAGTACGAGATGTACGGCTCGAGATCGGTGGTGCCGCCGGAGATGGGATCCATGCTCACGACGGTGCCGAGGAAGTTGCGACGGAACGCATCCGCGAGCCCGCGCCCGTAGGCGTCGTTCTCGTAGAGGATCGCGGCGTGGCAGCGGCCGATGCTCGACGCGAAGTGGGCGATCAGCGCGCCGTTCGTGGAGTCGCTGGAGATGACCCGGAAGACCCACGGCGAGATGCCGGTGAGGTCGGGAGAGGTGGCGGAGGTGGCGACCGCCGCGAGGTGGCCGTCGTAGACTTTCGCCGCGGCGACCATGGCGCCGGAGGTGACGTGCCCCACCACGCCCACGATGTCGCGGTTGGAGACGAACTCCTGGGCGACCCTGGCCGCCGTGGCGCCGTCGCCGCCGTCATCGCGCTCGATCACCTTCAACTGGCGGCCGTCGATCCCCCCGGCCGCGTTGATCTCATCGACGGCGAGATCGATCCCCTGCTTGGTCAGTGCCCCGAACGACTCCTTCCATGGCCCGGCCGCGCCGATGGTGATCGGCCGCGCGGTGCCGCCGCACCCGGCGATCAGAACGGCACAGAGGGGAAGGAGGTGACGAATGTGCACGGGAGGGACCTGATGAGGAGGGGCACGTCACGTATGGGTGGGACGCGCGGCGGCGAGGGTGTGTAACAGACGGGGGTCGGGGGCCGGGGGCCGGGGGGGATGCGGGGCGTGGGGCGCGGGGTGCGGGAACGGCGAGAGCACAGATGCGGAAGTGGGGGGGGGGGGCCGGGGGAAGCGGGCGCCCCCGCCGCGGCGGGGTTAAACACGCCCCCCGCCCCCCCAAACACGGCGGAAAAA
>CAMLEQ010000376.1 GCA_946479015.1 uncultured Gemmatimonadota bacterium
GTGGTCGCCGACGACATCGCGATGGGGATCACCGAGGTGGTGCGCGGGGAGGATCTGCTGCGCTCCACCGCGCGCCAGCTCCTGGTGTACCGCGCGCTCGGCGCGCCGCCGCCCGCCTGGTGCCACCTGCCGCTGGTGCGCGATGCGGCCGGGCGCCGGTTGGCGAAGCGGCACCAGGCGCTCTCCATCCGCGAGCTGCGCGCGCGCGGGCACACGCCGTCGAGCGTGCTGGCGCTCGCGGAGGCGGACGGCGAGGCGGCGTGACGGCGCGCGGGCCTGGGGGCGTGACGGCGCGCGCCGCCACGCCCGCCGGCCCCGCGCACTACCAGATCTTCACCCGATCCTCCGGCGCCAGATACATCTTGTCGCCGGGCTGGACGCCGAACGTCTTCTCGAAGGCGTCGTTGTTCACGAGCGGCACGAACGCGCGGTACTGCCCCGGCGAGTGCGGGTTCGTGAGCAACTGCTGGCGCAGCGCGTCGTCGCGCATCTTGCCGCGCCAGATCTGCGCGTAGCCGATGAAGAAGCGCTGGTCGCCGGTGAGTCCATCGATCACCGGCGCCTCCGTGCCGCCGAGCGCGATGTGATACGCGCGGTACGCCTGCGCGAGGCCGCTCAGGTCGCCGATGTTCTCGCCCATCGTCAGCTTGCCGTTGATGTGCAGGTCGTCGATCGGGTTGATGGCATCGTACTGCGCGCCGAGCTTCGCGGTGCGCGCCTCGTACGCCCGGGCATCCGCCGCGGTCCACCAGTCGCGCAGGTTCCCCTCGCCATCCGACTTGCGCCCCTGGTCGTCGAAGCCGTGCCCGATCTCGTGCCCGATCACGGCGCCGATCGCCCCGTAGTTCACCGCGTCATCGGCGTTCACGTTGAAGAAGGGGGGCTGCAGGATCCCGGCCGGGAAGGTGATGTCGTTGAACGACGCGTTGTACTGCGCGTTCACCGTCGGCGCCGTCATCCCCCACCGCCCCTTGTCCACCGGCTTGCCGAGGCGGCCGGCCATGTCGGCGTACTCGAACTCGCGCGAGCGCAGCTCGTTGCCGAACAGGTCGTCGCGCCGGATCCGCAGCGCGGAGTAGTCGCGCGGCTTGTCGGGCGCGCCGATCTTCACCTTGAAGTGCGCCAGCTTCTCCTTCGCCTGCGCCTTCGTCTCGGGACTCATCCACTCCAGGCTGTCGATCCCGACCTCGTAAGCGTGGATCAGGTTCTTCACCAGCGCATCCATCCGCGCCTTCGCCTCGGGCTTGAAGTACCGGGCGATGTAGAGCGTCCCGGCCGCCTCGCCCAGCGTGAAGTTCGTGCCATCGACGGCGCGCTTCCACCGCGGGGCCAGCACCTCCTGCCCCGACAGGGTGTGGCCACGGAAGTCGAAGTGCGCCTGGACGAACTGTGCGGGGAGCTGGTCCGCGAAGCCGTCGAGGACCCGGAAGGTGAGATACTCGCGCCACGTCGCGACCGGCGTGCTGGCGAAGATCGGATCGAGCGCCTTCACGTAATCGGGTTGGCGCACGATCACCTCCGACGCCTTCGATAGTCCGGCGGCGGCGAGGTAGCGCCTCCAATCGTAGGAGGGCGTCAGCGACGCCAGCTCGGCGACGGTCATCTTGTTGTACGTCGCCTCCCGATCCCGATTCCGCGCCCGCGCCCACTGCGGGGTCGCGATCGCGGTCTCGAGCGCCAGGATGCGCGCGGCGGCGCCCGCCGGATCCGGCTGCTTCGCCAGCGCCATCATCCGGGTGATGTACGCGACGTACGCGGCGCGCGTCGCCTCCATCTTCGCGTCGCGCCGGAGATAATAGTCGCGATCGGGCATGCCGAGCCCCGACTGGCTCACCTGCACGATGTTCACCGAGGAGTGCTTCGGATCCGCCCCGACGAACACCGTCGCCGGGTTGCGGATGCCCAGCCGCTCGAACTCCGCGAAGGTCGCGGGGAGATCGGACGCGCTCCGCAGCGCCGCGACCTTCTTCAGCACCGGCTGGAGCGGGGCGATGCCGAGCCGCTCGACCCGCGCGCTGTCCATGTAGCTGGCGTACAGGTCGCCCACCTTCTGCCGCGCGCTGCCCACGGGCGCGTTGGCGTGGCTCGCCTCGTCGAACAGCTCGTGCAGGGCGTTGCGACTGTTCTCGCGCAGCTCCTGGAACGCGCCCCAACTCGAGGCATCGGCGGGGATCTGCGCGGTCCTGAGCCATCCGCCGTTGACGTAGCGGAAGAAGTCATCCTGCGGCCGCACGGAGTGGTCGAACGTGGTGGTGTCGATGCCGCTGGAGAGCTGCGCGGTGGCCGGCGCTGCGAGCACGCCGGCACACACGACCGCGACGCCGAGGCGGCCGACCATCGGGAGGATGCGCTGGATCACGGTGGAGGGGCCTGTCTGAGTGGATGAGGTGGGGTGACGCCGAACGGCCGGGCCGCCCGTGGGAGCGGACCGCTCTCTTCCACAGGTGAACGGGCGAGACCGGGACAGCGTTGGACCCGGCCGCGGCGCCCTGCTCTCTTTCCCTCTTGCGCGATCGCGCGGCGCGTGCAATACTGAACCATATGGTTCAGCTTTCCGATCGGCTCGATTCCACCTTCGCGGCGCTCGCCGACACCACCCGTCGGCACGTGATCGAGCGGCTCGGCCGCGGCGACGCGTCCATCAGCGATCTCGCCGGCGCCTTCGACATGACCCTGACCGGCATGAAGAAGCACGTGCGGGTGCTCGAGGACGCCGGGCTCGTCACCACGAAGAAGATCGGGCGCGTGCGGTACTGCCGGCTGGGGCCACGCCGATTGGAGGAGGAGACCGACTGGATCGCGAGGTACCAGGCCATGCTGGAATCCCGCTACGACCGGCTCGGGGAGCTCCTCGAGCGCACGAACGGAGGCAGATCATGACCACCACCACCGGAACCCCACGCGCCACCATCACCACGCCCTCCGACCGCGAGGTCCGCATCGAGCGGATCTTCAATGCACCGCCAGAGGACGTGTGGAAGGCGCTGACCGATCCCGACCTCGTCAGGCAATGGTGGGGGCGGGGGAACAGGCTCGTCATCGAGCGCCACGAGCCCGTGCGCGGGGGACACTGGCGCTACGTGGAGCACGCGCCCTCGGGCCCGCAGGGATTCGAGGGGCGCTACCGCGAGGTGGTCCCGCCGGAGCGCATGGTGCGCACCTTCGAGTGGGACGGGATGCCCGGGCACGTGGCCGTCGAGTCGGTCGTGCTCGAGGACATGGGCGATGGCCGCACGCGCCTCATCAGCACCTCGCTCTTCCACACCACCGCCGAGCGCGACGGGATGCTCCACTCGGGGATGGAGTCGGGCGTGAACGAGAGCTACGCGGCGCTCGACCGGGTGCTGGCCGCCATCGCGCCCTGAGGCCGGGAGGGACTGGTGTGCCGCCTCACGCCGTCGCGCAGGGGCGGCACATCACGCAGGCCGAGGCCGGGCACGCGCTCCGGAACTCCTCCGTCTCCCGCACCGCCGCCGGCACCTCCTCGCGGGAGATGTGCCGGAACCCGAAGCTCGGGAACCAGCGCTCCGCCGTGGTGGTGAGCAGGTAGAGCGCGCGGCAGCCGCGCGCCTCCGCGTCGGAGATCACGCGCGTCACCAGCGCGCGACCGATGCCGCGCGAGCGCCACGCGTCGACCACGGCCACGGAGCGGAGCAGCGCGTCGTCGCGGCACGACTCGAGCCCCGCGACCCCGACGATCTCGCCCTCCGCCTCGGCGACGACGAACGTGGGGAACGCGTCGCGCACGCCGTCGAGCGGGAGGTCGCTCGCGGCGAGCAGGCGCTCGACCGCCGGGAGATCGGCGGGGACCGCCGGGCGCACCCGCGCGCCGGGCTCGACGGGCGCGGTGGGCTTCGTCGCCCGCACGAAGCCGCTCATGATCTTCCCCTCCACCTGGTCCGCCAGCGACGCGTCCAGCCCCGTCCCCTGGAGGAGCGCCGCCGCGTCGTCGCGCGTGTAGACGCGCGTCGGCTCGATGCTCGGGCCCTCGAAGCCGACCTCCGTCAGGAGGCCGATGAACTCCTGCTCCTCGAGCGCCCCG
>CAMLEQ010000377.1 GCA_946479015.1 uncultured Gemmatimonadota bacterium
GCAACCCACTCCGAGCGCAGCGGTCCTAATCGCCCGTGCGGCTTGACTACTCCCTCTGGAAGTCACCGCAGGCAGAGCAACGCTTGACGCGCACCTCGCGTGCGCGCACACACCACTCTACTCGTTCCTTCGCTTTTCGTCTCGCTCCCGGACCACGGCGGCCTCGCGCCGCCGATGGTGCCGAAGCAGGACGAGCTCCACCCGGGGTCTCCCCGGGCTTTTGAAAATCGCTGGCGACTAGAGCGTAGGGGCCACACCCGTTCCCATCCCGAACACGGTCGTTAAGCCCTACAGCGCCGATGGTACTCCGCCCGAGAGGGCGCGGGAGAGTAGGCCGTCGCCGGCACCCCTTCGATCCGCCCCCGTGTGGCTCCATGCCATGCGGGGGCGGTTCGCTTTTGTGTGCTGGCGAGGTCGTATCGTTTTGGCGGGCCGGCGGCGCTGGCCAATCCACCGGCTGCCCGCAAGGTGAGTGACGACGGCAGCGCGAAGGGGCGAGTCCCGAGTCCCGAGTCCCGCGCCCTCCCGGCGCTGCTCTTGCGTCCCTCCCCGCCATGCCGCCCAGACGCTCCACCCTCATCGTCACCGCCATCGCCCTGCTCCTCGTCTCCAGACGACGGCGCGAGCGACGGCTCACCGAGCGCGTCGCCGCCGCGGCGCTCGAGACGTTGCTGAACGCCATCGACGCCAACGACCACGACACCGGCGCCCACGTCCGGCGCGTCGCTGCGTATGCCCTCGTGCTCGCGCGCGCCGCCGGCCTCTCCCCCCGCGAATGCCACGGCATCGAGCGCGTCGCCCTCTTCCACGACATCGGAAAGATCCACGCGGCGCTCTTCGACATCGTCCACGAGGACGTGCACGTCTCCGCGCACGAGCGGGCACTCATCGCCTCGCACCCCCAGCGCGGCGCCGATGTCTTGCACCCGCTCGCCACCTTCTATCCGGATCTCGAAGAGGGTGTGCTCTCGCACCACGAGCGATGGGACGGCAGCGGCTACCCGCGCGGGCTCCGCAGCGAGGAGATCCCGCTCGCCGCGCGCATCGTCTCCATCGCCGACACCTTCGACGCCGTCACCCACGGCCGGCGATACCAACGCGAGCGGAGCTTCGACACGGCGCGGCACACGATCCTGGAGGGGCGGGGGACGCAGTTCGATCCCGCGCTGGTCGACCTCTTTCTCGCGCCGGAGACGTTCGAGCGCATCGAGCGGGAGCATCGTCTCGCGCACGCGCCGCGCAGACGCCGCGTTCGCCCTCCGCTCCCGGCGCGCGACGTCCCGGACATCACCTTCCGATGGCGCTCCGAATCGCTCGCGCGGCGCCCTGGGGGTCGGCCGTCGCGAACACCGCTCGAATGACCGCCACGCCGCGTACGCCGGATGCCATCACCGACGCCGCGTTCGACGCATCGATCCCGCCGATCGCCACCGCCGGCAGCGCGCACCGCGCCGCGAGCCGCGCCACCTCGGCGATGCCGATCGCGTCCCCGGCGTCCGCCTTCGAGCCCGTCGGGAACACCGGACCGATCCCCACGTAGTCGGCGCCAGCCGAGCCCGCGACCTCGGCGTCGCACCCCACGGAGGCACCGATGATGAATCGTTCAGGCACGACGCGCCGCAGCGCGGCCGCCGGCAGATCGTCCGCGCCCACGTGCACGCCGGCCGCGCCGGCCGCGAGCGCCACGTCCGCGCGGTCGTTCACGATCAGCGGCACCTCCGCGGGGAGGGCGGCCAGCAGCGCACGCGCCACTTCCACCTGCGTCCTGGGAGCGGCATCTTTGAGCCGCAACTGGATCATCGTCGCGCCACCCCGCGCCGCGGCGCGCGCGCGCGCCACCAGTCCGTCCCGTCCATCGCGGAGATCGTCGGTGATGGCGACCAGCCGCAGCAACTCAGGATCGAACATCGCGCTCCATGGCTGAGCGTCGCGTGCGGGCGATCCGTGGCGCCACCACCGTGGAGCGCGACGAGCCGGTGCTCGTCCGCGGCGCGACGCGCGAGCTGCTCGGCAGCATCGTCGAGCGCAACGCGCTCCACCCGGACGACATCGTCAGCGTCATCTTCACCGTCACCTCGGATCTCACCTCGGAGTTCCCCGCGCGCGCGGCGCGCGAGCTGGGGTGGGTGGACGTCCCGCTCCTCTGTACCATGGAGATCCCCGTCCCCGGCGCGCTCCCCCGATGCATCCGCGTGCTCCTGCACGTGGAGACCGGCATCGAGCGCGACGCCATCCAGCACGTGTATCTCCGGGAGGCGCACGGCCTCCGCCCCGATCTCACCTCCGCCACCTGACGCACCCCGCCCCCCGGGGGAGCGCGTCAGCGCGCGTAGCGCTCGCGCTCGCGCCGCACCTCGGCCTTGGCCTCGGTGTGCTCGCGGAAGGTGGTGCGGAACTCGTGATGCCCGTCCGGATGCGCCACGAAGTACAGGTAGGGCACCGATGCCGGATAGAGCGCGGCCTCGATGCTCGCCTTGCCGGGAGAGGCGATCGGCCCGGGGGGGAGCCCCGGATGCCGGTAGGTGTTGTACGGCGACTCCACCTCGAGATCCTTGTACAGCAGGCGCTCGTGATGCTCGCCCAGCGCGTACTGCACCGTCGGATCCGCCTGGAGCGGCATCTGCGCGTGCAGGCGGTTGTGGTACACGGCGGAGATCACCGGGCGCTCCTCCGGCAGCTTCGCCTCCTTCTCGACGATCGATGCGAGCGTGACGATGTCGTTCCGGCTCATCGCCAACTGCTGGAGCCGCTCGTCCCACGCCGGCTGCCACACCTGCTCGAATCGGGTGACCATCTCGCGCACCGCCACGCGCGGGGATGTGCCGAAGGAGAAGATGTAGGTGTCGGGGAAGAGATAGCCCTCGAGCGTGGGCGTGGGGATGTCCAGCTCGCGCAGGAGCGCCGTGTCGCGCACTGCGGCACGGACGGAATCCTCCGGAGCGCCGAGGGCGCGCGCGAGCGCCGGGACGATCTCATGCAGCGACCACCCTTCGGGGATCGTCAGCTTGTGCTCCAGCCCCTGTCCCTCGCGCAGCGCGCCCACCAGCTCCGCCCAGCTCATGCCGTGCTGGAGCCCGTACGTCCCCGCCTTGATGTCGCGGTCTCCTCCCGTCAGCATCGCGTACAGCCGGAAGATCCGAGGGAAGCCGACGAAGCCCGCGTGGTGTAGCGAGTCGGTGGCCGCGCGGAAGCTCGAGCCGGACGGGATCGTCACTCGGACGAGCGGACCGTGTGGCGTGCCGCTGCATGCGGCGCCGAACACGAGCGTACCGGCGGCCAGCGCGCGGATCGCGCTAGCGCGCCAACTCGAGCGCATGTTGGAGCAGAATCGTAGCGGCGAGCGCATCCACGTCCCCCTTTCGACCACGGGTCGAGCCTCCCATCTCGCGTACCGCCCGGAGTGCCGCGGCGGTGGTGTACCGCTCATCGACGAGCGAGACAGGCAGACCGGTACGTCGAGCCAGCTCCGCCCCTACCTGGCGAACCTCCAGCGCCCTGGGTGTGTCGTCCCCGTTCTGGTCGAGCGGCAGCCCCAGCACCAGCTCCACCGCTTCGGCCGCCTCCGCGCGCCGGATGATCTCCGCCAGCGGTGGCCGCTTCCCCGGGCGCCGGATGATGAACCCCGCCGGGGAGGCGATGGTCCGCGTGGGATCGCTCACCGCCAGCCCGATGCGCCGCTCTCCGTAGTCCACCGCCATCACCCGCCCGGGGAGCGGCGCGCTCCCCCCGTGCTCGGGCGTCACCCCTGCGCCATCGTGGCGAAGAACTCCTTGTTCGTCTTCGTCCGCCCCATGCGCTGCAGGAGGAACTCGACCGCCTCCGCCGGCGGCATGTCCGAGAGGAAGTTGCGCAGCAGGTACACGCGGTTGAGCTCCTCCTGCGACAGCAGCAGCTCCTCCTTGCGCGTTCCGGACCGCTGGATGTCGATCGCCGGGAAGATGCGGCGGTCGGCGATCTTCCGGTCGAGGACGAGCTCCATGTTCCCCGTCCCCTTGAACTCCTCGAAGATCACCTCGTCCATGCG
>CAMLEQ010000378.1 GCA_946479015.1 uncultured Gemmatimonadota bacterium
CACCAGTCCTCGGCCAGGATGAGCAGGTGCCAGCGGCCGGCGAGGGCGCTCGCCCGCGCCACGAGCTCCGGCGGCACCTTCGCCAGCCGGTACACCGCGCGCCACAACTCCTGGTTCTTCGTCGCGCTCTCCACGAACTGCGCGAACGTCGGCGCGCGCTCGTATCTATCCCGCATCGTCACGGCATGTCCCGAGATGCGAACGGCGGCCCAGGCCGCCGCGCGCTACTCCTTCAGCACGTACCCGCTGCCGCGCACGGTGTGGATCAGCGGGTTGTGCCGATCCTCCTCGAGCTTCCGGCGCAGGTAGTTGATGTAGACGTCCACCACGTTCGTCAGCGGATCCACCTGCTGCTTCCACACGTGCTCGCTGATCATCTGCCGGCTCACCACGCGTCCGGCGTTGCGCATGAGGTATTCGAGCAGCGCGTATTCCTTCTGCGTGAGCTCGATCTCGCGCCCCGCGCGCTCCACGCGCCGGGAGATGGGGTCGAGTGACAGGTCGCGCACGCGCATCACCGCGCTCTCGGCGGTGATCGTGGCGCGGCGCAGCAGCGCCTTCACGCGAGCCAGGAGCTCAGGGTATTCGAACGGCTTGGGGAGATAGTCGTCCGCGCCCGCATCGAGGCCGCTGACCTTGTCCGACACCGAGCTGCGCGCCGTGAGCATCAGCATGGGCGCACGGAAGCCGCGCGCGCGCAGCTCGCGCGCCACCTCCACTCCGTTCTTGCGGGGGAGGCCGATGTCGAGGATCACGAGGTCGGGAGGGTGGTCGAGCGCCTCGACAACTCCCGCCTCACCATCCTGCGCGCTGCGAACGACGTAACCCTCGTTTCCGAGGATGCGTTGGAGCACCGAGAGCAGGTCCTGGTCGTCCTCGACCACGAGCACCGTCGGGGCACCATCCATGATTTCGGCCATAACCGTGAACATATAACTCTGGCGCGACCGGATGCCAAGCGCTCCCCTTGAACCCATGCGAGTGCATGCTTTTCTTTCCGCCGTGCTTCGGGAGCGCGTGCGACAGGGCATGCGGGCGGGAGTCGTCGCGGCGGCCGCCACGCTCGGAACGCTGCTCGGCTTCGGCTGGGTCCGCGGTGCCGCTCTGCGTCCGCTCAACTCCATCGCGCACATGCTGTTCGGCACGCGCGCATTCGTGATGGAGGGATTCGACTTCGCCGTCACCACGGCCGCCCTCCTCGTGCACATCCTCTCCATACTGGTCTGGGCGGTGATCTTCGCGCTGCTCGCGGGGCGCCTGCGCGGCTGGCGGCTGCTCGTGAGCGCGATCGTGTTCGCCGGCATCGCCTGGATCACCGACCACTATCTCGTCCCCGCCATGCTCACCCCCGGCTTCGAGCGGCTCCTCTCGCCGGCCGAGGTGGGCACGCTCTACTTCGTCCTCGCGCTCTCCCTCGCCGCCGGCACGCGGATCGCCGCGCCGCACGCTGACACGTTCTGATCCACCCGTCGCGTTCTGCAACAGGGCTGTCGCTTCCCGGTGACAACTTGACGGGTCGATCGTGCATTGAATGTGACAGCATCGGTCGGAACTTTCGCGCGCGCAGTGTGTTGGACCGATGAGCGAGCGTCTCGACGATGCGGCCCCGCTCTTGCTCTATCGTGTGGCGCACGCTCGACTCGCGGGTGCGATGGCGCACCCACACTGCGGTATCACCCTCACCGGAGGGATCATGGACTTCCTCGTCATGCTCGAGGAAAGCTCCGACCAGTCGCCAGTGCTGGCGAGAGTGGATTCCGTGCCGGCGCAGCTCTCTCGGGAGCGGCGGGCCAGGGATGTCGTGACGCTGTACGGCACCCCGCGCGCGGAGTCGCTGGCCCTGGCGATCGCGGCGGCGGTGGAGAGCCACCGCGGCGCCGACGACGACTCGGGAGCGTTCCGCCACCTCGGCGTCTGGCCCGAGCGTGGAGCCGTGGGAGACGCCGCGTGGCGCGATGAGACGACCGGCGAGCTCATGACGCGCGACCTCGACATCCCACTCGATGTCCTCACCCGCACGGCGCACGAGCTGCTCGCGCACTGCGGCGCGGCGCTTCAGCGGCTCGTCGCGGGACTCTCGATGCCCGACTGGCCAGAGGGCGTCTGGCGCGCGATCAGCATCCGTCTCGAGCCGTTCGCCGAGCCGTCGCGAGCCGCGCTCGGCCGACTGGAAGGGCTGCTCGACACCGTCCGGCTGGCCGATGGATTGACTTACGAATACGAGGGTGACTAGCGATCGCTTCTTCGTCAGACACGTGCCGCTTCGCGCGGCGGGGTCGCCCATCGGGCGACCCCGTTCTGTTTCCGGGCATCTCCACTTCTCGGGCATCTCCCCGCGCCGCCATCGCGTGCGCGGCCCCGCCGCGCTCTTGACGCATCGCCGGCCGTGCGGCAGGGTTCGGCATGGAGACACGGTCATGACGAGCCCGGCGGGGCGACGCCGCCCCAGACGATCCTCCGGCGTCGAGCGGATCTTCGAGGACGATGCGGCCCGCCTCTGGAGCGCGGGTCGCACGATCACCCCGCAGGGAGCGGACGCGCTTCTCTTCAGTTGCATCAGCGATTCGCGCGAATCCACTCGCGCGATCGCCATCCCCCCCGACTTCCGCCTCCCGGACGTGCGCGTGGAGGAGCTCCGGACGCTTCTGCGCTCGGCGCCGCGGGTGGGGACGCTCTGAGCGGCGGCGGGGCGCGGGACGCGGGGCGCGGGACGCGCGGGACTCGGGAACCGGGACTCGGGAATCGGGAAAGGAGCGCGACGGGGCGCCGGCACATGCCGGCGCCCCGTCGCGTTCCTCGCTCACCGCGTCCCGATTCCCGATTCCCGAGTCCCGAGTCCCGAGTCCCGAGTCCCGGCTTTTCAGAGAATGTACCGCCGCAGATCCTCGTCGTCCGCGATGGACTTCAGACGGTCGCGCACGGCGGCGCCGTCGATGCTGATCGGCTGGCGGCCGCGGTCGGGAAGGTCGTAGAGCACGTCCTCGAGGAGGGAGCTCATCACCGTGTGCAGGCGCCGGGCGCCGATGTTCTCCATCCGCTCGTTCACCGTCGTCGCGATGCGCGCGATCTCGGAGATCGCATCGTCGGTGAACTGAAGCGACGTCCCCTCGGCGTGCACGAGCGCGGCGTACTGCTTGGTGAGCGCGTTCTCCGGCTCCGTCATGATGCGCACGAAGTCGCTCTCGGTGAGCGGCTTGAGCTCCACGCGGATGGGGAAGCGTCCCTGGAGCTCGGGGATGAGATCGCTGGGCTTGGAGACGTGGAACGCGCCGGCGGCGATGAAGAGCACGTGGTCGGTCTTCACCATCCCGTACTTGGTCTGCACGTTCGAGCCCTCGACGATCGGCAGGAGGTCGCGCTGCACCCCCTCGCGGGATACATCGGGGCCGCCCATCTGCGAGCGCTCGCCGGCGATCTTGTCCACCTCATCGAGGAAGATGATCCCCATCTTCTCCACGCGCTCGAGCGCGTCGGCGGTGACATCCTCCATGTCCACGAGCTTCTCGAGCTCCTGGTCGAGGAGGATGCGCCGGGCCTCGGACACCTTCACCGTGCGCTTCTTCTTGCGCTTCGGCATCATGTCCTGGAGCATCTCGGTGAAGTTCTCCACCCCCTCGGGGGCGCCCTGCGGGACGAGCATGTCGAACATCTGCGGCCCCTGCTGGGTGACCTCGACCTCGACCTCGCGCTCCTCGAGCTGTCCATCCACCAGGAGCTGCTTGAGCTTCTCGCGCGTGCGGCGGTAGCGCTCCGCGCCGGCATCGGCGACCGGCTCGCGCGCCACCTGTCCGGTGGAGGAAACGACGAAGAGCGATGGTCCGGAGCCGCCGCTCCCCGCCCCCGCCCCCGCCCCCGCCGTCGCGGAGGCCGGGGCCGGAGCGCCGGCGGCGGCGCCGGCGGGAGCAGCGGGACCGCCGTCGGCGTGCGCCTCCGTCGGGCGCGGGAGGAGGAGGTCGAGGAGACGCTCGTCGACGCGCTCGTAGGCGAGGTCCTCCACCTCGTTCTCCCGCTCGGTGC
>CAMLEQ010000379.1 GCA_946479015.1 uncultured Gemmatimonadota bacterium
CCCGGCAATGCCCCGACGCCGATTCCGCCTTCCGCCGACAGACGTCCACAGCGGCCGGTCGTACGCTCCAGGGGACGGCGCGCGCGAGCGCGTGCGCCCATCGACAGGACCGCCGCCGCTCCGCGGGCGCACGTCATCGACGCGGGAGGGGAGATGCTCAAGATTCGCGAGATCATGACGACCGACGTGGTCTCGGTCGCTCCACAGACGCCGCTCCAGGACGTCGCCGAACTGCTCGCCGCGCGGCACATCAGCGGCGTGCCGGTGCGCGCCGGCAATCGGGTGGTGGGTGTGATCTCGGCCACGGACATCATCGACTTCGCCGCGTCCACGCCCGGAGTGCCGGCGGCACACGAGGAGGGAGGCGATGAGCCGCTCACCGCGGACACGTGGACCGAGGGCATCGACATCCCCGGCACCTACTTCAGCGAGCTGTGGGAAGACGCCGGCGCCGAGGTGTCCGAGCGCTTCGATGCGGTGGAGGGGCCGGAGTGGAACCTCCTGCGCGAGCACACGGCGGAGGAGATCATGACGCGCGCGGTGTGCGCGCTCCCGCCCGATACCGAGGTGCCGGCGGCGGCCGAGTACATGTACCGCTCGCACGTGCACCGCGTGCTCGTCATGGAACACGACACGCTCGTGGGGATCGTGAGCACCATGGACATCGCGCGCGCCGTGGCGCAACGCCGGCTCGTGGCGCGCCGATTCGTCTTCGACCACCCCTCCGCGTTCCGCCGCCTCTGATGCGACGAGGGCGGCCGCCGTTCGGCGGCCGCCCTCGCGGCATCGGAGCGGAGGTGCGTCAGGGCTTCTTCGCCGGCGGCTGCGTCGTGCCCGTCTTCGCGCCGCTCGGCTTCGCCCCCTGCGTATCGCCCATCGGCACCGTGCCCGTGTCCGCGCCGAGCGGCACGGCGGGCTGCGTCTCCGGCGGGGCGGGCGGGTTGATGAGCCCCTCCAGCCCCGTCGCCTTGGCGATCGCGGCCGCCTGCGTCATGAGCTGGTTGGCCACCTGCGTCTTCCCCTCGCGCTGCTCCGCCTCGGCGAGCGTGGCGGCGGTGGCGATGTACAGGTAGGGGATCCCCACCGATGCCTTGTCCACCCAGCTCCCGCGGCGAATGATCGACGCCGGCCCCTGGAAGTCGTGCAGCCAGAGCCACTCCGTGCGCCCCACGTCGAGCCACCCCTCTCCCTGCACGAGCAGCGTGTCACCCTCCGACCTGGCCGGCTCGTTCGGGAGCAGCTTGCGCGCGAGCCCCTGTCCGAGGAGGTACTGCCCCAGCCCGAGGTCCTGCGGATAGCTCCCCGCCGTGCGGCTGAAGTAGATCGGCCGCTCGGGGAACGCATCGTGGATCATGCGGAGCACCACGATGTCGGCCTTCGACAGGATCTGCGGGCGCACCGTCGCCCGGATCCCTTCCTTCTCGAAGAGCTGCGGCTCGCGGACCTCGAGCGTGGGGGGGAGGGCATCCGCCTGCTCCACGGTCATGTGCAGCGGCGAGCCGCTCGGCTTCTTCCACTGCTTGCCGCGGTAGATCGCCGGCCCCTTCGCCGCGTCGTACTCGTACACCGGGCGGCGGATGAGCTGCCGCACGTACCAGTCGGTGTTCAGCAGCGAGGTGTTCGCCACCACCACGTCGCGCCGGATCCCCTCCACCTCCTGGGCGTACCAGAGCGGGAAAGTGTCGTTGTCGCCGACGGTGATGAGGACGCCGTACGGTTCCACCGAGTCGAGCAGATCGTGCGCGAAGTCGCGCGTGTCAGTCTGCCCCGCGCGCGAGGCGGCCTTCCAGTTGGCGAACAGCGGGATGAGCGCGAGCACGAGGATCGGCGAGGCCACCATCCAGCCGCGCCGTGTGGGGACGTCCACGTACTCGCGCCCCACCTTCGTCCGCTCGGTGCCCACGAGCGCGGCGATCGACTCCCACACGTACAGGAGCCCCAGCGCCGCCCACACCCCCCAGGCGGAGAAGCTGACGAGGAAGAAGTAGTCGCGGTCGCGCACCTCGCAGGGCACGCCGGGCTGGTTCCCCATCGCCAGGCACTGCGAGTGCCCGTACTTGAAGTTCAGGTAGAAGATGAGGAGCACCGTGAGCGTCAGCATGAAGGTACCGAAGTACCAGAACGAGCGACGGTCACGCTTCCAGTGCACCCACCCGCCGAACAGCCCGAGCAGCATGTACACCGCCGCGAGCACGTTCTGCACGGCGGGCGCCTTCTGGAACATGTCGCGGAACCACTGCCAGCTGAAGTACAGCCAGTACATCCCCACCTGGCCGCTGAACGGCGCCTGCCGGTCGAACACCGACGGCTTGCCGTACTGGCCGCGGTTGAAGTTGTACCAGAACGCGCTCCAGGTGGTGGGCTCCCCCTCGTTGATCGGCGGGTGGTGCGCCGCGCGGATCGGCTGCGTGAGGAAGGGGGTGTTGCCGAGCAGGAAGACGCCAATGATCAGGAGGAGAAGCTTCCAGCGCAGCAGCGTGTCCGGGCGCCGCGCCAGCACGGCGACGATCACGGCCGGGGCCGCGAGCAGCCCCATCATGTGGTTCGCGTTCCCGAGTCCGAGCAGGTACGCGATGAGGATCAGGATGCGGTCGGCGGCGGGACCGTCGGGATCGTCGCACCAGCGCACGGTGAGCCAGGAGACGATGGCCAACCCCATGAGCGAGACGGTGTACACCTTCTCGTTCACGACCGACTGGTTCCACACCGTGAACGCCGTGGCGCCGATGATGGACGCGAGCACGCCGCCCGTGATCCGCTGCCACCGCTCGGGGAGCCAGGACACCAACACCCGCTCCGCCACGAGGAACCACATCCCCGCCGCGACGGCGCTGGTGAGCGCGGCGAGGATGTTGATCTTCACCGCGACGCTGAGGGAGCCGAGCGGGAGGATGGCGAAGACGCGCCCGATGAGCACGAACAGCGGGTTCCCGGGCGGGTGCGGCAACCCCACGACGTACGCGGCGGCGATGTACTCGCTCGTGTCCCACATCGCGGTGGACGGAGCCAGCGTGACGAGGTAGAGGATGAACACCGCCAGCGCGGTGATCGAGGCCGCGAGGTAGGATGGTCGGTAGTCGAGCTCGGTGCTGTTGGTGGGCGGCATGGGTGCGTTGGTCTCGTCGGACATGACACGCCCCGCGTTGAGCGGGGCGCGTGGGGCGAAAGATGGGCGCGGTCGCGGCCGGGGGAAAGGTCGCCGCGCGCCCGGCGCCGGCGCTCAGTGCCGGAACAGCCTCCTCCCCGTGAACACCATCGCGATCCCCCGCTCGTTGGCGGCGGCGATCACCTCGTCGTCGCGCACCGAGCCGCCGGGCTGGATGATCGCGGTGATCCCCGCGTCGGCCGCCTGGTCCACGCCGTCGCGGAAGGGGAAGTAGGCATCGGAGCCCAGCACCGCCCCCGCGGTCTCGTGGCCGGCACCGCGCGCCTTGTGCACGGCCAGGAACGAGGCATCCACGCGCGACATCTGCCCCGCGCCGATGCCGATCGTCGCGCCCCCGCGCGCGAGCACGATCGCGTTCGACTTCACGCTCGCCACCGCGCGCCAGGCGAAGAGGAGATCGGCCCGCTCCTCGGCCGTGGGCTCGCGGCGCGTGGCGAACGTCCACCCCTCGTAGTCCCCGGCGATCACCACGCGCTCCTGCACCAGGAGCCCGCCGCGCACGCGCTTGTAGTCGAACGCGCCCGGCGCCCAGCGGGCCCGCCCCTCGAGCACGCGCAGGTTCTTCTTCCGCCCCAGGATCTCCACCGCGGCGTCGCTCAGCGCGGGGGCCACGAGGCACTCCACGAACAGCCGCGAGATCGCCTCCGCCGCCGCCTCGTCCACCGGCACGTTGAGCGAGATCACCGACCCGAACGCCGACACCGGGTCGCAGGCGAGCGCGCGCTGGTACGCCTCGAGCGCCGTCGTTCCCACGGCGATCCCGCACGGCGAGGAGTGCTTCACGATCGCGCAGCACGGCTGGTCGCCGAAGGGATCGGTGGCCAGCAGCGCCCCCTCGAGGTCGAGCAG
>CAMLEQ010000380.1 GCA_946479015.1 uncultured Gemmatimonadota bacterium
AGAGCGCCACGTTGACATCGTGGAGGTCACAAGTTCGAGTCTTGTACCGCCCATCCTTCGGCACTGGCCGGGGGAAGCTCCGTGTTCCAACCGCGTTCGTCGAGCGGCGCACATGGAGTAGCTGAACGAACGACGCTGTCTTGACGTCACATCTCTGCTCGGGTAAGTTCACCATGCTGACGGCGGATGTGTCTACGCAGCACGAGACGCGTCCGCCGTCGTATAGTCTGAAAAACACAGGGCGCCCGTAGCTCAATTGGATAGAGCATCTGACTACGGATCAGAAGGTTGGGAGTTCGAGTCTCTCCGGGCGCGCCATGACGCCAAGCAACAGCAGCATTCGTGGCGTCGGCGGGGCGTGGCGCAGCCCGGTTAGCGCGCCTGGTTCGGGACCAGGAGGTCGGTGGTTCAAATCCACTCGCCCCGACCATTCACGAAAGGAGCCGACGCGCTCCTTTTGTGCTTTTCAGAAGCGCGAGTAGCTCAGCTGGATAGAGCGTCGGCCTCCGGAGCCGAAGGTCGTGGGTTCGAATCCCGCCTCGCGCGCTGGCTCCCAGCCTTCACGAAACGCCCGCCGGCGCGCCCGGCGGGCGTTTCGCATCTCCCGCTCCCCTCCCTCGCGGCCCGCCCCTTGCCCTCGTAACCGGCATGAGGCTTTCCGCGGTCGCGTCCGCCCTCCCGCACCGGCTCGGCCGGCGGAGCGGCTAGCCATGCCCGCGCATCGGCTCACCTGGCGCCGTCTCGTGCCCGGACTCCTCGCGCTCGCCGCGCTGATCGTCGGCGCGGGAAGCATTCTCGCGTTCGCGCGCGTGGGCGCGCTGCGCGGCGACAGCTACACCTTCCAGGTGCTCGCGGGGAATGCGGGGGGCGTGCTGAAGGGGACCGAGGTGTGGGTGTCGGGGCACAAGGTGGGGGTGGTGCGCGGGGTGGACTTCCGTCCGCCGAGCTCCGACACCCTCGCGCGGCTCGCCGTGCGCGTGCAGGTGCTGCGGCGCTACCAGGAGATCATCCGCCACGACTCGCGCGTCACCTTCCACAGCGGCGGCACGCCGATCGGCGCGAGCATCGTCGCGATCGAGGGAGGCTCGCCGCGCTCGCCGATGCTCGGCGATGAGGACACCATCCGCGCGACGCCGTGGGTGGACACCGACTCGCTGCGGACGGAGCTCGAGCTCGTCGCGCGGCAGCTGCCGCTGGTGCTCCGCGACGCGCGCGCGGCCGGCGCCGGGATCGAGCGCGCGCTCGGCCGCCTCGACACCGCCACGAGCGATGGCCGACCGGCGGTGCGCATGCTGACGGGCGACGTCAGGCGCTTCGCATCGCCGCGCGGTACCGGGACGCTGCCGCGCCTGCTTCACGATCGTGCGCTCCGCGCGCGCGCGCGGAGCGCCATGGCCGACGCGCGGTCGCTCCTCGCCCCGGATACGGAAGCCGAGGGAACGCTCGCCAGGCTCCGCTCGGACTCGCTGCTGCTCCGCCGGCTCGCATCCGTGCGCGAGGAGCTGGCGTCCATCCGCGCCTCGCTCGCCGAGGAGCACGGCACCGCCGGACGACTCGCCTCCGATGCCGCGCTCGAGCGGGAGCTCGGAGCGCTGCAGGAGAACATCGATTCCACCATCGCCGACGTGAAGCGCCACCCCGGGCGCTACGTCGGGTTCTGAGGCGAAGCGGCGCCGCGGCACCGGTCAGGAGGGGAAGGCCAGGAACCAGGGCTGCGGCATCAGCGTGAGCACGAACATCACCACGCCGATCCATCCGAGGAGACGCCGCCTCGCATCGAGACCGCGCTCCGAATCGATGAGCCTGGGGTGACCGAGCCGGCCGCGGCCGATCAGGAGGGCGAGCACCGCCCACACCCACCATCCGATCCAGAAGCGGCCGAGCAGCAGCAGCGACAGCCAGAACGCGCGCGCGACCCAGATCTGCCGGCGCCCGAACATCGCGTAGGCGATGTGACCGCCATCGAACTGCGCCATCGGGAGCAGATTCAGCGACGTCACCAGGATCCCCACCCACCCGGCCATCGCCAGCGGGTGCAGCTCCACGGCGCCACCGAGCCCGAGCACCGCGCGCCCGAGCAGCATCAGCAGGGAATCCCCGACGAAGATGTAGCCGTTGTCGAATCGCAGGAACTGATGCGACAGCGGAAGCGTTGGTCCTCCCGGTGCGGCCGTGCTGAGCGCGAGCCCGATGAGGAGCACCGGTATCGCGACGATCATCCCCGCCAGCGGTCCGGCCACTCCGATGTCGAACAGCGTGCGACGGTCGAACACGGGAGAGCGCAGGCGGATGAACGCCCCCATCGTCCCCAGGATGTTCCACTGCGATGGGAAAGGGATGAAGAACGGCGGGCTCGCGTTCACGCGATAGCGCCGTGCCGTCATGTAGTGGCCCGATTCGTGCGCGAGCAGGATGGCGAGGAGCGGTAGCGCGAAGGGGAGTCCGGCGCGCAGATCGGAGAAGCTCGGATGATACCAGAGACCCGCCGCTCCGGCCAACGCCGCGCCACCGATCGTCGTCGTGAGTAGCGTCAGGATGAGGAGCGCGGCGTGCAGCCACCACCGTTCACGCGGCGCAACCCTCTCGCGAACGAGCACGAGCCAGCGCCCTTCCGGCGCGGTCTGCCAGTAGTGATACCCATCCCAATCGGCAATGCATTGCGCGAGCGCGGGCGACGGCTCCTCGTGCGCACGCGCGACGAGTCCTTCGAGAATCTCACGGTCACCGAGCTCGATGATCCGCCAGTAAGCGAAGTACTGCGTGATTGCGAGCTCGGTCACACTTGACCGCCTTTTTGGCCGACGTTACCTTGCCACACCCTAGATCCTACCCCCACGCTCCGCCTCCACGCAGCCCTCCCACTGAGCCACGGATCGCCGACCGCCCATTCAGGCGCGGTGCATCGGCCCCCGTCGTCGCTGCGTTGGCGCAGGAATCACACCGAGCCATCCCTGCACCGCTCTCGGAGTTCACGTCCGTGGATATCGCCGAGCTGAAGCAAAAGTCCGTGGCCGAGCTGCACTCGATGGCCGAGGACCTCAATATCTCGAACTTCTCCGGGCTTCGAAAGCAGGATCTCATCTTCCGGATCGAGCAGAACCTGCTCGACTCGGACATCGTCCTGCGCGGCGAAGGAGTGCTCGAGATCCTGCCGGAGGGATACGGATTCCTCCGGAGCCAGGATTGGAACTATCTCTACGGGCCGGACGACATCTACGTCTCGCCCTCGCAGATCAAGCGCTTCGACCTCCGCACCGGCGACACCGTGGCCGGGCAGGTCCGTCCGCCGAAGGAGGGGGAGCGCTATCTCGCGCTGCTCAAGGTCGAGACGATCAACGGCGAGGATCCGGAGAAGGCGAAGCACCGGATCGCGTTCGACAACCTGCGTCCTCGCTACCCCGACGAGCGGCTCCGCCTGGAGACGGCGACCGGCGACATCAGCATGCGGGTGGTGGACCTGATCGCCCCG
Source organism: uncultured Gemmatimonadota bacterium (assembly GCA_946479015.1). The sequence continues at coordinate 3,470 of CAMLEQ010000380.1, forward strand.
ATCGGCAAGGGGCAGCGCGGCCTGATCGTGGCGCCGCCGCGAGCCGGCAAGACCATCCTCATGCAGAAGATGGCGAACGCCATCCGCGAGAATCACCCCGAGGTGACGCTCATCGTGCTGCTCATCGATGAGCGACCCGAGGAGGTGACGGACATGCAGGAGAACGTGGATGCCGAGGTGATCAGCTCCACGTTCGACGAGCCGGCGGACCGCCACGTCCAGGTGGCGGACATGGTGATCGAGAAGGCGAAGCGGCTGGTGGAGCACGGCAAGGACGTGGTGATCCTGCTCGACTCGATCACGCGTCTCGCACGCGCGCACAACGTGGTGGTCCCCCACTCGGGGAAGATCCTCTCCGGCGGTGTGGACGCGCACGCGCTCCACAAGCCGAAGCGCTTCTTCGGCGCCGCGCGCAACATCGACGAGGGTGGATCGCTGACGATCATCGCGACCGCGCTCATCGAGACGGGCTCACGCATGGACGAGGTGATCTTCGAGGAGTTCAAGGGGACGGGGAACATGGAGCTCG
>CAMLEQ010000381.1 GCA_946479015.1 uncultured Gemmatimonadota bacterium
GTGTGGTGGCTGGGTTGTGTGTTAGCTTTCACACCCCCCCCCCCCCCTCCCGCCCCCCCTCCCACCTCAAACCCCACGCCCCCCCCCCGCGACACGCGTTGTTCGGTGGTCTAGCCACTAGATCCTACTTCCCCCCTTTTTCGTACGTCCCGACAATCTCCGTCTGCGCCAGTATGTGCCCCTGCATCGCACTCAGGAGCGCGTCCTTCGTCGGCGAGTGCAGGTCCGGGAGCTCGGCGTCGAGCGCGTAGAGCTTGAAGTGGTAGTGGTGCCGACCCACCGGTGGGCACGGGCCGCCGTAGCCGATCTTCTTGAAGTCGTTCTTTCCCTCTCGCGCGCCCTGGGGGAGGGACTTCGCCGTCGCGCCCTCGGGGAGCGACGTGGTCGTGGCGGGGACGTCGTACAGCACCCAGTGCACCCACGTCGTCTTCGGCGCCTTCGGGTCGGGCGCGTCGGGGTCGTCCACGATCAGCGCGAAGGTTCTCGTACCCGAGGGTGCGCCGGACCACGAGAGGGCCGGGGCGATGTCATCTCCCTCGCACGTGTAGCGCGCCGGGATCTCGCCCCCCGCCTTGAAGGCGGACGACTGCAGCGTGAGCGCCATGATGAGCACCAGCGCGATGAGGGACATTGCCCCTCCGGTGCCGCACGATCCGCGCCGCGCCGCACGGGCACGGTCGCGCGCGAGTGGCCGCGCTCGCTCAGCCGCGCCCGTCGCTCGAGCCTGGCGCGCGCGTCCCCTCTCTCCTCGACGCCGCGGGACTCCACTGCGCCCTGAGCAACTGCCGCGTGCGGCGGAATCGCAGGGCGCCGAAGATCCCGAGCAGGATCCCCACGGGGAGGAACACCCACCCCGCGATCACGAACGCGGGCTCAGCGAAGAAGCGGATCAGCGCCGCGCCGGCGGCGAAGAAGGCGAGCGCGGTGCGGACGTAGGTGAGCAGCGTCCGCTCGTTCGAGAGCGACGTGAGCTCGAGCGCCATGCGCGCCGACGCCTCGCGCTCGCGCCGCGCCGCATCATCGCCCGCGGGCGCGGCCGCGCGCCCCGCCGCGCGAGCCGCGCTCTCCAGCTCGGCCGCCATGCCCCGCCTCAGCGCGGGCCGATGCTCGGCCGGTCGCGCGGCGGCTCGGGGAATACCTCCATGGACGGATCGAGGCGGACGCGCCGCTCCAACCGTCCCCCGCGCCGGCCGGTGAGGCTCCGGTAGAGCATCACCCCCGCCCCCACCGCCACCCCGACCACCGCGATCCCCGCCAGCAGCGTGATCCCGAGCGCCAGCAGCACGCCTCCGGCCACGAGCGCGGCCATGCCGAGCGCCGCGGCGGCGGCGCGGTTGCGGACATCGAACTGTACGACTCGAATGGACATCCCTGCTCCTCGAGCGCCGCGCTTGAGACGCGCGCCCGGCTATCGGTCACCTCGTGATACCCCACACGTCGCGTTCGGTGCGGGCGCCCCCGACCCCCACCCCCTTTCAGTCTCCTGGCGGCCCCGTCGGCACGCGCCCCGGCGTACCGCCATCCGATGCACTCCGCGGGCCGATGGCGCTCCACCCCCGGGCTCGCGCCCACCGCACCCACACCTCCCGCACCTCCTCGGGGGACACCGGGAACCACGTGGGCCAGTCGCGCGCCTTCACGTCCAGCCGGCTCGCCGCCTCGTGGAGGCTGTTGTTGATGGCGATGCACGCCGTGGAATCATCGGCCGAGTCGTCCACGTCCGGCCACCACCGGAGCACGGCCTCCACTTGGGGGCGGCGCAGCCCGATGCGGCGCGCATAGTCGTCGTCGTCGAGAAACGGTCCGAGAACCAGCGCCCGTACCACGTGCAGCACGATGGCGCGATCGGTGACGGAGAGATCCTTGAGCGACATGAGAACCAAGCGATGACGTCTCTGAGTGCTCCATGCACGGCGCGCCGCGCGTGACTCCGCGCGGCGCGAGCGTGCCTTCTGCCATGAGCGCGCGGATCAGCGGTGGGCGTACACGCTCGTGTGTCCGGCGTGGTCCCACGCCACCACGTCGTACGGCTCCGCGCGCCCCCCTTCCATCCCCGGCGAGCCGGTCACCATCCCCGGCACCGCGAGGCCGGCGAGCTTCGGTTGCTCGCGCAGCATCTTCTGGATCAGGTCGGCGGGCACGTGCCCTTCCACCACGTACCGCCCCACGGTGGCCGTGTGGCACGACTGGAGCGCCTTCGGCACGCCGAACGTCGCCTTCACCTCGCTCACGTCGTCCATGTCGCGCACCGAGGGGGCGAAGCCGTGCGCGCGCAGGTGCTCCACCCACTTCGCGCAGCAACCGCACGACGGACTCTTGTACACAGTGATGGGCGTCGGCGCCTCGGCGAACGCCGGCACGCTGCCGGTCGCCACCGCCACCGCCGCGCCGCCGATCGCCACGCGCAGCCATTCCCGTCGGGTCACCATGTGATACGCTTCTCCGCGCTCTGTTGTTGGATGCCGGAAATCTGCGTGCCGCGCAGCGCGACGACAAGCACGCCGTGTGCCGCGGCGGGCCCGGCCACGGCCGCCGGCACGCCACTTGTACCGACCATGATGCGTCGCGCGCGCGGTGCGCGCGCGGGAATCACGTCAGGAGGTTGCACCATGCCGTACGAGCACATCTCGGATCTCCCGAAGTCGCAGGTGGACCAGTACGACCACCACCAGAAGAAAGCCTTTCTCGAGGCGTTCAACCACGCCTACCAGGAATACGGACACGACGAGAGCCGGGCCTTCCGCGTGGCGCACGCCGCGGCGAAGCGCGCCGGCGAGCACGAGAAGGAGGAGCATCACGGGGAGCGATAGAGCCCCGGCCGGGCGATCTCCATGTGGCGCCCGGGCTCGGCCACCACGCTGAAGCCGAACTTCTCGTACAGCCCGTGCGCATCGCGCGTCACGAGCGAGAAGCGCCTCAGCCCCTGGAGCGCCGGGTGCCCCATGATCGTCTCCACGAGCACCTTCGCGAGCCCCCGTCCCCGGTGCGCATCCAGCACGTACACGTCGGCCAGGTACGCGAAGGTGGCGCGGTCGGTGATCACGCGCGCGAACCCCACCTGCCGCTCCCCCTGGTAGACGCCGAAGCAGAGCGAGTGCTCGATCGAGCGGCGCACGGTCTCGAGCGGGATCCCCTCCGCCCAGTACGACGCGGCGAGGAAGGCATGCACCGCCGTCGCATCGACGCGCGCCGGATCGCTCGATATCAGGTACTCGCCGTGCCGCCGCTCGACCACGGTGTCGCCGGCGCTCCCCGCCCCCGTCCCCGCGCCGCTCACGATCTCTTCCTCTGGGCGGAGCCGCGCCGGCGCCGCCGCTCGCGACGCGTGGCCGCCCCGGGCGCGCCAGCCGCGCCGCGCGCCGGATGCAGCTCCGACGCGAGCGCCGCGCGGAGCAGCGCCTCGAGGCGCGGCGTCTCCCCACGCGCGAGCTGGAGCCCGAGCAGCGCAAGCACCACCCCGCCGAGCGCCATCAGCCCCGCCGGCGCCACGAGCGCGAGCACCCGCGCCGGGTCGTGCGCGCCCGCCGCCCACACCCGCCCCAGCGCGATCGAGCCGAGCGTGACGCACCAGAGCGCGACCGCCAGCTCCGCCAGCGCCGAGGGGCGGATGCGCGCGCGCACGCGCGTGCCGCGCGTCGCGGCGAGAGGGAGCAGCTCGCCGTGACACTGCGCGCCGAACGGGTTCCGGTACGAGGTGTTCAGCCGCACCGTGAACGCGTGCGCACCCACCCGCCCCACCAGCGGGCGCGCCCCCGCGCCGTCGCCGCGCGATGGCGCGCGCAGCAGCCGCGCCGGCTCGGTGATCGAGCGCAGCCGCTCGGCCACCGCCTCCGGCGGCGCGGAAAGGTCCAGTTCGATGCGCGCGTCGCTCACCCGTGTCCTCCGTTCGGCGTTTCGTGATGTGGGAGATGCGCGGCGGCTCGGCGGAGCCGGCGCGCATCGCAAGATGACCGGCGCGACCACCGCGCGCCACGGCGCGCTCGGCACGGCGC
>CAMLEQ010000382.1 GCA_946479015.1 uncultured Gemmatimonadota bacterium
AGCCGGCCGGCGCCCCACCGGGAGAATCGCTTGCGAACGAGGTTCATGTCCGCGATGTCGAGCCCAGAGGCGAGCAGCAGCTCGTACAGCATCGTGAGCGCCTCCGGCGTCACCGCCGCCGTCGGCGCGGCGGTGAGGCTGGTCGCGCCCCCGGAGAGGAGCACCCAGACCTCATCGTCGGGTCGCACGCGCGCCACGATGGTCCCGATCCGCTCGGCCGCGGCGAGCGACCGCGCGCCGGGCACGGGGTGCTCCCCCGCGACGCTCTCGATCGCCGCGTGCGGCGCCGGGAGCGCGCGCGGCGCGACGATCACGCCGCCGACGAGGGCGGTCCCCCATTCGGCGAGCACGTCCACCGCGGCGCACGCCATCGGGTGCGCCGCCTTCCCGATCGCGATGAGCCAGATCCGTCCGTCGCGCCGCGGCCGCGCCTCCGCCGGCTCGCGCGAGAGCGCCGCGCGGAGCGCCGGCCCCGGCGACACCGCCTCCACCGCCGCCCAGTACATCTGGATGAGCGCCGCGCGCGCGTCCCGCGGCTGGTCGGGTGAGGGGCTCGCGCTCCACGCGGGTCGGCTCGACGCGTTCATGCCGCACAAGATCGCCGTTTCTCCCGGCCCGCGCGAGAGCGCGTGGCGCGCCGCTCCGCCAGCGCGCCGTGCCGATCCCACCGACTCGTCACGGAGGTCCTGAGATGCCCGGACGCAACTTTCTCTTCGTCCCCGGTCCGACGAACGTTCCCGATCGCGTGCTCCGCGCCATGCACCACGCGATGGAGGATCATCGCTCCTCGTCGTTCCCCGAGCTGCCGCGGTCGATCCTTCGCGACCTGCGCCGCGTGTTCCGCACCGAGACGGGGCAGACGTTCGTGTTTCCCGCCACGGGCACGGGGATGTGGGAGGCCGCGCTCGTGAACACGTTGAGCCCGGGCGACCGCGTGCTCGCCTCGCGGTACGGACAGTTCAGCCACCTGTTCATCGACTGCGCCGAGCGCCTCGGCCTGCGCGTGGACGTGCTCGAGACGGAGTGGGGGGAGGGGGCGCCGGTGGAGCGCATCGAGGCGGCGCTCCGCGCCGACACCGCGCACGAGATCAAGGGCGTGCTCGTGGTGCACAACGAGACGGCCACCGGCGTCACGAGCGACATCCCCGGCGTGCGCCGCGCCATGGATGATGCCGGCCACCCGGCGCTCCTGTACGTGGATGGCGTGAGCTCCATCGCGAGCCTCGACTTCCGCATGGACGAGTGGGGGGTGGACCTCGCGATCACCGGATCGCAGAAGGGGTTCATGCTCCCGGCGGGGCTCGGCCTCATCGCCGCCAGCCAGAAGGCGCTCGCCGCTCGCGCGAACGCCCGCTGCGCGCGCGTCTTCTTCGACTTCGGCGACATGATCACCGCCAACGCTTCCGGCTACTTCCCCTACACCCCGGCGCTCACCCTGCTCTACGGGCTGCGGGAGTCGCTCGACATGCTCCTCGAGGAGGGGCTCGACGCGGTGTACGCGCGGCACCACCGGTTGGCCGAGGGGTGTCGCGCCGCCGTGCGCGCGTGGGGGCTCGAGCTGTGCGCGCGCGAGCCGCGCTGGTACTCGGACACGGTGAGCGCCGTGATGGTCCCCGAGGGGATCGACGGCGCGCGCGTGATCGACGTCGCCTTCCGGCGCTACGACCTGGCGCTCGGCGCGGGGCTGAACAAGGTGGCGGGGAAGCTCTTCCGCATCGGACACCTGGGAGACCTGAACGAGCTGATGCTCCTCGGCGCGCTCGCCGGCGTGGAGATGGCGATGCGTGACGTGGGGATCGACGTGACGCCGGGGAGCGGCGTCGCCGCGGCGCAGGAGTACTTCCGCAGCACCGCCGCGCCGCTGGCCGCGGCTCCAGCCGCCGCGCGCTCCCCGGATGCCGTGGCCCGCGAGAGCGCACCGGCGGGAGCGCGCGAGCCCGCGGGAGCCGCGCGATGAGCCACACGCGCCACGCGCCGGCGCGCGCGCGCCTGCAGCGGAGCGAGCTCGCCGTCCCCGGCTCGCGCCCCGAGCTGTTCGCGAAGGCCGCCGACGGCGCGGCGGACGTGGTGTTCCTCGACCTCGAGGACTCCGTGGCCCCCGCCGACAAGCCGCGCGCGCGCGAGCACGTGGTGGGCGCGCTCCGCGACATCGACTGGCGCGCGCGCGGGAAGACCGTGTCCGTGCGCATCAACGGGATCGACACGTACTTCATGTACCGCGACGTGGTGGAGGTGGTGGAGCAGGCGGGGCGCCACCTCGACACCGTGCTCGTGCCCAAGGTGGGGGTGCCCGCCGACCTGTACCTCGTGGACGCGCTGCTCACGCAGATCGAGGCGGCGACGGGGATCGAGCACCGCATCGGGATCGAGGCGCTGATCGAGACGGCGCTCGGCATGGCGAACGTGGAGGCGATCGCGCAGTCGACGCCGCGCCTCGAGGCGCTGCACTTCGGCGTGGCGGACTTCGCCGCGAGCGTGCGCGCGCGCACCACGAGCATCGGCGGCCTGAACCCCGACTACCCCGGCGACCAGTGGCACGCCGCGATCTCACGGATGGTGGTGGCGTGTCGCGCCTACGGACTGCGCGCGATCGACGGCCCGTTCGGCGACTTCAACGACCGGGATGGCTACGTGGCCGCCGCGCGCCGCGCGGCGGCGCTGGGGTGCGAGGGGAAGTGGGCGATCCACCCGAGCCAGGTGGGGCTCGCGAACGAGATCTTCACCCCCACGCCCGAGGAGCTGCGCCGCGCGCGCCGCATCCTCGAGGCGATCGCCGACGCCGAGCGCCAGGGACGCGGCGCCGCGCAGCTCGACGGCAAGATGATCGACGCGGCGTCGGCGAGGATGGCGGAGAACGTCATCGAGCTCGCGGAGCTCGCGGGACGCGGGACGCGGGACGCGGGGCGCGCGGATGCGGATGGCGCCGCGAACGCGGCGCAGTCCATGCCCCCGCGCCCCGCGCCCCGCGCCCCTCACCCCGCGTGATCTTCGACTCACTTTCGACGCACCGAGACCATGGACATCCACGAATATCAAGCCAAGGAGCTCCTCTCCGGCTTCGGCGTTCCCGTGCCGCGCGGGGGGGTGGCGTACACGGCGGAGCAGGCGGTGTTTCGCGCGCAGGAGCTGGGGGGGGCGCGGTGGGTGGTGAAGGCGCAGATCCACTCCGGCGCGCGCGGCAAGGCGGGCGGGGTGAAGGTGTGCCACGACGAGCACGAGGTGCGCACCGCCGCCGCGGCGCTCCTCGGCTCCAAGCTCGTCACGCACCAGACCGGCCCCGCGGGGAAGGTGGTGCACCGCATCTACGTGGAGGCGGCCGTCCCCATCGCGCGCGAGCTGTACGTGGGGCTCGTGCTCGACCGGCGCGCCGAGCGCGTGTGCGTGGTCGCCGCGCCGCAGGGCGGGATGGAGATCGAGGAGATCGCCCAGCGCGCGCCGGACACGATCCTGCGCGAGGTGGTCGAGCCGGCGGTGGGGATGCAGCCCTTCCAGGCGCGCGAGCTGGCCTTCGGGCTCGGGCTCCTGCCGCCGGAGGGGAACCAGGCGGTGAAGGCGATCCTCGGCGCGTACAAGGCGTTCCGCGATCTGGACGCCACCATGGTGGAGATCAACCCACTCGCCGTCACCACCGGCGGCGAGGTGCTCGCCCTCGACGCGAAGATGACCTTCGACGACAACGCGCTCTTCCGGCGGCCGAACGTGAGCGAGCTGCGCGACTACGCCGAGGAGGATCCGCGCGACGCCGAGGCGGCGAAGCACGGGCTCAGCTACATCGCGCTCGACGGGAGCATCGGGTGCATCGTCAACGGCGCCGGGCTCGCGATGGCGACGATGGACATGATCAAGCTCGCCGGCGGCGAGCCGGCGAACTTCCTCGACATCGGCGGCGGCGCGTCGCCCGAGCGCGTGGCGGCGGCGTTCCGCCTCGTGCTCTCCGACCCGCGCGTGCGCGTGGTGCTGGTGAACATCTTCGCCGG
>CAMLEQ010000383.1 GCA_946479015.1 uncultured Gemmatimonadota bacterium
GCGTGCGCGTCGTGGGCGGCTGCTGCGGCACCACACCCGCGCACCTGGAAGCGGTGGTGCGCGCTGTGCGCGATGCAGCGCCCGCGGCGGCGGCAAAGAGTGGCGAGAAGGCGCCCGTCGTACCGCGCGTGAGCTCCGCGATGCGGGCGATCACGCTGCACCAGGATCCGCCGCCGCTGCTCATCGGCGAGCGCGTGAACGCGCAGGGCTCGCGCCGGGTGAAGCAGCTCCTGCTCGCCGACGACTACGAGGGCGTGGTGCAGGTGGCGCGGCAGCAGGTGGAGGCCGGCGCGCACGTGCTCGACGTGTGCGTGGCGCTCACCGAGCGCGCCGACGAGAGCGAACAGATGGCGCGCGTGGCGAAGCTGCTGTCGATGAGCGTCGAGGCGCCGCTCATGATCGACTCGACGGAGCCGGAGGTGATCGCGCGGGCGCTCGAGCACATCCCCGGCCGCGCGCTCGTGAACTCCATCAACATGGAGAACGGGCGCACGCGCATCGACGCCGTGCTCCCGCTGGTGAAGAAGCACGGCGCCGCGGTGGTGGCGCTCACCATCGACGAGCAGGGGATGGCCAAGACCCGGCAGCGCAAGCTCGAGGTCGCCCGCCGGATCCACGACATCGCGGTGCACGAGTACGGGCTCGCGCCGCAGGACCTCATCTTCGACGACCTCACCTTCACGCTCGCCACGGGCGAGGCGGAGTGGCGGGATTCGGCCGTCGAGACGATCGAGGGGATCCGGCTCATCAAGCGCGAGCTCCCCGGCGTGCTCACCTCCCTCGGCGTGAGCAACGTGAGCTTCGGGCTCTCCCCCGAAGCACGGGCCGTGCTCAACTCGGTGTTCCTCCACCACTGCGTGGAGGCCGGGCTCGACATGGCGATCGTGAACCCGGCGCACATCCGTCCGTACGCCGAGATCTCCGCCGACGAGCGGGCGCTGGCCGACGATCTCGTGTTCGACCGCCGCCCCGACGCGCTGCAGCGCTACATCGAGTACTTCGCGGGGAACGGGAAGCGGGACGCGGGAGGCGAGGGAAAGGTGGAGGATCCGACGGCGGGGATGACGCCGGACGAGAAGATCCACTGGCACGTGCTGCACCGCCGGAAGGACGGGATCGAGGAGCTGCTCGACGCGGCGGGGGTGCGCGAGCAGCCGGTGCGCGTGCTCAACGACGTCCTCCTCCCCGCCATGAAGGAGGTGGGGGACCGGTTCGGCGCGGGAGAGCTGATCCTGCCGTTCGTGCTCCAGAGCGCGGAGGTGATGAAGCGCGCGGTGCGGCACCTGGAGCAGTTTCTCGAGCGCACCGAGGGCTACACGAAGGGAAAGGTGGTGCTGGCGACGGTGTACGGCGATGTGCACGACATCGGGAAGTCGCTGGTGAACACGATTCTCTCGAACAACGGCTACACGGTGTTCGACCTGGGGAAGCAGGTCCCGGTGAACACGATCATCGACAAGGCGGTGGAGGTGGGCGCGGACGCGATCGGCCTCTCCGCGCTGCTGGTGTCCACGTCGAAGCAGATGCCGATCTGCGTGCAGGAGCTGGACAAGCGCGGACTCGCCTTCCCGGTGCTGATCGGCGGCGCGGCGATCAACCGCCGCTTCGGGCGGCGCGCGCTGTTCGTGGATGGCGAGCGGCCGTACGCGCCCGGCGTGTTCTACTGCAAGGATGCGTTCGAGGGGCTCGACACGGTGGAGGCGCTGGTGGACGCGGAGCGCCGCGACGCGCTGGTGGCGGGGAACCTGGAGCGGGCGCGGAGCGACATCTTCCTGCACGCGCAGGTGGGGAAGGACACCGGCGCGGGCGACGACGCAGGCGCGCGCAGCGACGTCGCGGCCGACGTGCCGGTGCCGGAGGCGCCGTTCCTCGGCACGCGCGTGCTGCGCGACATCCCGCTGCGCGAGGTGCTGGCGCTGCTCGATCTGGACGAGCTGTTCCGCCTGCAGTGGGGCGGCCGCGGCTCCGGCGCGGCGTTCGAGGCCGCGGTGCGCGACGAGTTCCGCCCGGTGCTCGAGCGGCTGAGCGCGTCCGCCGAGCGCGAGGGGTGGCTCGCGCCCCGCGCGGTGTACGGCTACTTCCCCGTGCAGGCCGTGGGGAACGCGCTCGTCGTGTACGACCCGGCCGCGTACGCGAGCGACGGCGGGTCGCTGCGGGAGATCGCGCGCTTCGCCTTCCCGCGCCAGCCCGGACGCGAGCGCCTCTGCCTCGCCGATTACTTCCGCCCGGTGGAGTCCGGAGAGGTGGACGTGGCCGCGTTCCAGGTGGTGACGGTGGGGGACGAGGCGGCGCGCCGCTTCGAGGCGCTCCAGGGGCGTGGGGAATACGCCGAGGCGTACTACCTGCACGGGCTCTCGGTGGAGGCGGCGGAGGCCACCGCGGAGTGGATGCACCGCCGCATCCGCCGGGAGCTCGGCCTGCCGGAGACGCAGGGGAAGCGGTACTCGTGGGGGTACCCCGCGTGCCCCGACCTGGACGATCACGCGCTGCTGTTCGGGATCCTTCCGGCCGCGGACGCGCTGGGGATGGAGCTGAGCGCCGCGTTCCAGCTCGTCCCCGAGCAGTCCACCGCCGCGCTCGTGGTGCATCATCCGGAGGCGAAGTACTACGCGGTGCGGGACGAGGCGCGGGAAGCGGGAAGCGGGAAGCGGCGCGGCACCGCCGCGCCTGCGGGGGGCGATCGGGAGTCCGGAGTCGAGGGCGGGGACCCGCTTCCCGCTTCCCGCTTCCCGCTTCCCGAGTCGGCGGAGTCGAAATGAACGACCCCCGGAACGTCCGCGAGCTGCTCGATCCCGAGCGCGTCGTCGTCTTCGACGGCGCGATGGGGACGATGCTGTACGCGAACGGCGTGTTCATCAACCAGTGCTACGACGAGCTGAACGTCCGCTCCCCCGATCTCGTGCGCGACGTGCACCGCGCGTACGTGAAGGCCGGCGCGGAGGTGCTGGAGACGAACAGCTTCGGCGCCAACCGCGTGAAGCTCGCGCCGTACGGGCTCGAGGCGCGGGTGGCGGAGCTCAACCGCGCGGCGGCGCGCCTGGCGCGCGAGGCGGCGGGGGAGCACGTGCTGGTGGCGGGGGCCGTGGGCCCGCTGGGGATCCGCATCGAGCCGTTCGGACCCACGAGCCGCGAGGAGGCACGCGCGCACTTCCGCGAACAGATCGCGGCGCTGCGCGAGGGCGGGGTGGATCTGGTGATCCTCGAGACGTTCGCCGACCTCGACGAGATCGAGCAGGCGATCGCCGCGGCGCGCGAGGTGGATGCCGCGATGCCGGTGATCGCGCAGATGACGATCGGTCAGGATGGGCTCACGCCGTACGGCGCGACACCGGAGGACGTGGCGCGGTCGCTCGACGAGTGGGGCGCGGACATCGTGGGGCTCAACTGTTCGGTGGGCCCGCAGACGATCCTCGAGGCGATCGAGCGAATGGCGGCGGTCACGCACCGCAAGCTGAGCGCGCAGCCGAACGCCGGCATGCCCCGCGACGTGGGGGGGCGCACGATGTACATGGCGAGTCCGGAGTACGTGGCGAGCTACGCGCGCCACCTCATCCAGGCGGGGGCCAAGGTGCTCGGCGGGTGCTGCGGGACCACGCCGGCGCACATCCGGGCGCTGGCCGAGGGGATCCGCCCGCTCGTGCCGCGGCAGCGCCGCGCGTCGGTGCGCTATCAGCTCCCCCACACCGATGATCTCGCCGCCCAGCCCCGGCCGGGAGGCGAGAGCGACGGCGCGGTGGCGCCGGTGCCGCTCGCGCAGCGGTCGCGGTGGGCGGGAAAGATCGCCCGCGGGGAGTTCGTGACGTCGGTGGAGATCGTCCCGCCGCGCGGGGTGGACGCATCGAAGATGCTGGAGTCCGTGTCGGCGCTGAAGTGCGCCGGCGTGGATGCGGTGAACGTCCCCGACGGGCCGCGGGCGCAGAGCCGCATGGGCGCGCTCATGACGAGCCTGCTCATCGAGCAGCGCGTGGGG
>CAMLEQ010000384.1 GCA_946479015.1 uncultured Gemmatimonadota bacterium
GCGCGTGTAGGGCGGGATGTAGAGAGAGTCCACCTACCGCCGAGCCTACACGCGCTCTACCCAGCATCTACACCCGTCAGTTCCCCACACGCGACACGCGTTCTTCGGTGGTCCAGCCACCACGTCCTACTCCCTTCTCTTCGGTGCCCTCCACCCGTCCAACCCTTTATCTTGAGGATATTCCCTCTGACCGAGCGCGCGAAATGACGAATCCGCTGCACCGCCTCCACGAATCGGGCCAGTCGATCTGGCTGGATTACATCGACCGCACGATGCTCCAGGACGGGGAGCTGCAGCGGCGCATCGAGCAAGATGCGCTCACGGGGATGACGTCGAACCCGACGATCTTCGAGAAGGCGATGGCGGAGGGGACGGCGTACGATGCGCAGCTCGCCGCCGCGCCGGCGGGGTACACGGCGTGGGATCTGTTCGAGCTCGTCGAGACCGACGATGTGCGGACCGCGTGCGACATCTTCCGCCCCATCTACGACCGCGCGCACGGCGCCGATGGGTTCGTGTCCATCGAGGTCTCGCCCGGCGCGGCGCACGATGCGGACGCGACCGTCGTCGAAGCGCACCGTCTCTGGGAGATGGTCGGCCGCCCCAACGTGATGATCAAGGTGCCCGGCACCGAGCAGGGGGCGGTCGCCACGCGGCGGCTCATCGCGGACGGGATCAACGTGAACATCACGCTTCTCTTCGCGCGCGAGGCCTACCGCAAGATCATCGAGGCGTACTTCGTCGGGCTCGAGGATCGCGCGCGCGCGGGGAAACCGCTGGATGGGATCGCCTCCGTCGCCTCCTTTTTCGTGAGTCGCGTGGACACCGAGGTGGACAAGCGGATCGCGGCCCTGCTCCCCTCCGCATCGCCGGACGCCGCGCGCCGCTTGCAGGCGCTGCAGGGGCGGGTGGCGGTGGCGAACGCGAAGCTGGCCTACGCGCTCTTCCGCGAGATGTTCGCCGGGGCCCGCTGGGACGCGCTCGCCGCGAAGGGGGCGCGAGTGCAGCGCCCGCTCTGGGCGAGCACGAGCACCAAGAACCCCGCCTACCGCGACGTGATGTACGTGGAGGACCTGATCGGTCCGGACACCGTGAACACGATGCCGCCGGCCACGATCGAGGCGTTCCGTGACCACGGCGTGGTGGCGCGCACGGTCGACACGCACCTGGACGAGGAGCGCGCACTCATCGCCGAGCTGGAGTCGCTCGGCATCTCGCTCGCGTCGGTGACCGACAAGCTCCTCGTGGACGGCCTGGCCTCGTTCCAGAAGTCGTTCGATACGTTGATCGCGAGGTTGGAGGAGAAGACGAGGACGCTGGCGTCGAAGTAGCGGGACTCGGGAATCGGGGCGCGGGACGCGGGACGCGAGTGGGATGATGATTTGCGACGAGGGGCCGGCGGTTGCCGGCCCTTCGTCGCGTTCCATGTTACCCGCGCCCCGCGCCCCGCTCACCGCCCGATGACCGTCTCCGCGCCGTTCACCGCGATCACGTGCACGTCCGTCCACGGCGGCAGGCGACGGCGGAGGGCGGCGGCGGCGGGCGTGGTGGCGGCACGCAGCGCCTCCACCGTGAGCGGGAGCGATGCCGCGCCGCGGATGCGCAGCTCGAGCCGCCAGCCAGTGTCCGGGGGCGCGACGAAGTCCGCGCCCATCCGGCCGCGCGCCGCCGCGGCGCGCGGCATGGGGGAGGGGAGCGACCAGTCGGTGATCCGCCCTGCGGGCGCGCGCAGTCGGATGCGGAACGCGCCGGGCGCGGTGATGCGCAGGGCGACCACCCGCGTGCCGTCCGCCGGGTCGGCGCGCGTGCCGAGTAGGCGGACCGCGGGCGCGGCGAACCCGGTGGGGCCCGCCGGCGCCTGGAACACGAGCGGGCGCTCCCCGGAGCCCGGGACCGGGCGCATCTCCGGGGCGTTCGCGAGCGCCTGGCGCGGCGTGTCGTAGTCCTCCCCCACCACCCGCAACGTGCGTGACGTGGGCCCCTCCACGTGCCGGATCTCGAGCCGCTGCGGTCGGGCGAAGGTGTAGCGCGGTCGCGCGAGGCTCACGCCCATCGCCGCGAGCGCGAGCACGGCGCAGATGGCGGCGCTCCACCCCGCGGCGCCCGCGCGCATCGCGCCGGGGGCGAGGGCGAGCGCGAGCAGCGACGCGGGCACGGCCACGAGCGCCGCGAGCACGAGGTCGGGAGCGATCGCGAGGGGGAGGCGCCCGAACACGGGGGCGAACAGCCGCACGAGCATCACGAGCAGGCCGAGCGTGAGGGTGGCGGCGGGGACCGCGCCGATGAGCGCGCCCACCCACCACCACTCGTCAGGCATCACCGCCAGCAGGGCGAGCCCCGCCGCGATGCCGACCACCCACCAGAGCGCGACGTACGCCGAGCCGAGCCCCACAAGGGTGAGCGCCGCGAGCACGAGCATCCACGCGATCAGCACGCCCCCCAGCACCGCTCCCGTGCGCGCCGGCAGGTCCACGCCGTGCCGGCGGAGCGCCGCGCCGGTCATCCCCGCGAGCAGGATGATCGGCGCGAGCGCCGCGAGCGCGAACGCCACCGTGGCCGCGCCGGGCGCGGCGAACCACGACATCGGATGGCCAAGCGCGTACGCCGCGAGCGCCGCGAGCGCGAGCGCCGAGAGCACCCCGGCCGCCAGCGACACGAGCGCGAACGCCGCGCCGAGCGCGGCATCGCGCGCGCGCAGCCGATGCCGCCGCCGCGCCAGCACCAGCGCCCCGGCGCCGAGCAGCAGCGCCAGCACGGCCAGCACCACCGCCGCGTGCGCCCCGTAGTGCAGCATCGCGAGCCCGAGCACGTCGTAGTACACCGCGCGCTCCGCGCTCACGTCGCCGGGGAGCGGACCGTTCGCGAGCGCACGCGCGAGGGCGAGCGCGTTCTCCCCCATGTGCTGCACCGTGCCGTGCGCCACCATCCACGTGCGGTCGCGCTGCGTGTGATACGCCCAGCCGCCCTCGTACAGCGCGATGTCGAGCCCGCGCAACGCACCGAAGTCCCGGTAGATGCGGAAGTCGGTGTCCGAGGGGATGGCGCCGCTCTGGAAGATGTCCTGCGCCATCACCGTGCCGTACGGGTACGGCACGGCGCGCGCGTACGCGTCCACCAGCCACGGGTTTCCCGGCCCCGCCTGGAAGAGCACTGCCTTCCCACTGGGACCGGCACTCTCCAGGTTCACGAACGCCCGGACGTCACGCGCCCACGGGTGATGCGTGAAGGCGTGTGAGCCGACGAGCCCCTGCTCCTCGGCGTCGTTCAGGTTCACGATCACCGTGTGCGCCAGCGGGCCCCCGGCGGCGAGCGCGCGGATCACCTCCACGAGCGAGGCGGCGGCCACGCCATCATCGGCCGCGCCAACGCTCCCCGGCGGCGAGTCGTAGTGCGCCGAGAGCAGGAGCGCGTCGCGCGAGCGGCCGGGGATGCGCACCAGCACATTCCGCACGGCGTAGGCGATCGCGACCCCCCGGCCGGGGGGGAGCCAGGCGCCGGTGGCGTCCTGCGTCGTCACCTGGATGCCGGGGACGCCGCGCAGCGTGCGCACCAGATACGCGGCGGCGCTGTCCGCGCCCGGCGTCCCCGCGATCCGGTAGCCGATGGTGTCCGCCAGGTACGACAGCACCGGCCAGGCTCGCTCCGCCGAGAACGCGGTCGCCGGAATCGATGCGGGCCGGCTGCGCGGCGGCCGGTCGCGCCACACCACCAGCACCAGCAGCCAAATCACGAGGGCCGCCACGGTGCTCCAGTACTGCGTCGGTGCCACCCACGCGGGCCGGCGCGCGCCGTCCATTCGCGCTCCATGAAAGATGGTCGGGGCCAATGTTCCGGGGGCGGGGGGCGGCGTCAATGGGACGCGGGGCGCGGGGCGCGGGGGGGGGGGCGGGGGCGGGGGCCGGGGGGGGGGGGGGCGGGGGCCGCCCCCCCCCCCCGGGGGGGGGGGGGGGGGGGG
>CAMLEQ010000385.1 GCA_946479015.1 uncultured Gemmatimonadota bacterium
TCGCGCCCACGATGGGCGGCCGGGACCGGCGCACGTTGCTCTCCGGGCGGGGCACCCTCGTGCCGCGCCTGTCACACGGCTCCGCCTCTCCACGGTGGGGAGAAGCGAAGCGAATCGCGTGTAGCGACCTTGGAATGCGCTCTAGTTTCCCCGCCCCGGCGGGGGGCGGACTGCGCGAGCGCGTGGAACGCAGTTACGATCTCTTCGCCTGACCCTTCAATGTAACTGCTTGTGGCGTCGTGCGCTATGCGACCAGGAAGTCCACCAGCGCCCGGTTCACCGCCTCCGGCGCCTCCTCGGCGCAGGCATGCCCCGCCCCCTCGATCAGCACCAGCTCCCCGCGCGGCAGCTGCCGCACGAGCTCCCCCACGTGGTGCGGCGACACGATCCGGTCCCGCGTCCCGAAGATCGCGAGCACCGGCATCTCCAGGCGGCGCAGCTCGTCCGCGCGGAGCATGCGCCAGTCCACGCGACGAACCAGCGACCAGAGCGAGCGGGCGAACGCTGGATCCTCGCTGTGCACGAAGTACTGGTCCACGTCCGCGGCGGTGGGATGGCCGAGCGTTCCGTACGCCCACCGCAGCGCCAGCTCGAACAGCGACCGCCGCGCCAGGTGCGGCGTCAGAGGAGCGACGAGCATCTCGGGTAGGAGCCCGGCGAGGTGCACCAGGTGCACACGCCCGAGCCCGACCGAGGAGAGGAGTGCCAGCCGCTCCACCCGCTCGGGCGCGAGCAGCGCCACCCGCGCCGCGATCCCTCCACCGAGCGAGAGCCCCGCGAGCATCGCGCGCTCGACATGGAGCGCGTCGAGCACGTCGAGCACGTGCCGGGAGAGCGACTCGAGTGTGTACTCCCGGGGATCGGTGGGGATGTCGCTGAGCCCCTGCCCCTTGAGCTCCACGGCGATCGGGCGGAGGCGCGCGGCGGCGAGCGGGAGCAGGTTCCGGCGCCAGAGATAGGCGGACGTCCCCCATCCCGAGAGCAGGAGCACCGGCGGCGCGGCGGGGTCCGCCCCCACGGTCTCGATCACGCGCACGGTGATCCCGTCTCGCAGCATGACGAATCGCGCGGCAAGCCCGGCGTGTCCGGCGGGAAAGATCTTCGAGGAGTCGAGGCGGCGTCCCATCCAGCGCATTGCGGCTACCGGCGGACCACGTCCGCCGGAGCGCGTCAGGTCGGCTCGATCGTCCGCCCCATGAGGCGGGCGATGAGGCCGAGCCGGAAGGTCACGTCCGCCGAGAGGGCATCGCTCGTGGCGTGCGGCTCGAGCGGGAAGGCGGGCCAGACGAACGGGTTCGACGTCCGCGTCCCCACGTTCCGCTTCGGCGCCCGCCACACCCCGGACGCGTCGCGGTCATCGAGATAGCGCTCGAACAGCTTCGCCCACCCCTCGTTGCGGCGAAGCATGCCCAACCGCGCCATCAGCTCGAGCCAGTAGAGCGCGGCCGGGAGATCGGCATCGGCGGCGTTCCGATGGGGCAGCGGATCGCCGAGCACGAGCTGCGGCTCGGCGACCACCTTCTTCCCCACCAGCGTGACGGCCTCCTGCCGTGGCATGGGCTGCACGAGATACGCGTACAGACGCTCCATCACGTCGTAGTGCTCGCTACGGAAGTGCGGCATGTGCGCGAGCATGGCCAGGTAGAAGATCGACGGCGGCGATGCACCTGGCGCCAGCACGTGCTGGTTGCCGACGCGCACGAATGGCTTGGCCGCGAGCGGCGAGCGCAGGAATCCATCCACCCGCTCCACCAGACGCAGCGCCGCGCCGCGCAGCCGCGGGTCGGACTCGTAGCCGGCCTGCGCGAGCACCGCCGCGGCCGCCTCGCGCAGGAGCGCCCGTCCGTGCAGCACCACTTCCGGCTCCGGCTTCCCACGCGGCGCCAGCTCGAACAGATACGCGGCGTCGGTGTCCTCGGCGAGGAGACGGAAGAGCGTCCGCCGCGCCTGCACGAGCGGCGGCGACTCGCGCTCCCAGCCGTACTCGAGCAGCCGGCGCACGGCAGTGATGGTGCCGATCCCCTGGAAGTGCTCGGCCCGGGGCGATGGCACGCTCAGCATCGATCCGTTCCAGATGCCATCCGGTCTCTGCTGGAACGCGATGGTGAGCGCCGGCCGATGACCGTAGGGGAGGATGCCGAACTGCCGCGGGTCGCGGAGCGGCAGGCGGGCGACCTCCGTACTGGCGCGAAATTGTATCGGTGCTGCCGCGTTATCGAGCAGCCAACTGACGGGGAACTGGAAGGATTCGTGGACCGGTGGCGTGAAGGGAGCGGGGAGGCCTGGTGTGAGCGGAACGGTCACAGCGCCCTCGCGAAATTACGGTAAGTCGTTGACGGGCAATGCCGTACTGACTGCGTAACCATCACTCGACCGGCGGCGGCTAACGATAGCACTTTTCATGACAAACGCTAGAGGGCGAGCCCGGCCCTTAACGATTCCGCCGTCCAGACCGTCCACCTGACCGAGCTCGCGCACGACGCGCGACGAACACGGTTCCGGATCCAGGAGGATCTATGCTTCGCATGCGGATGGCGGCGCTCGGCGCCGCGATGGTCTTCGGCTTCACGGCGGGAGCGGCGGCGCAGCAGGGGGGATCGGCGGTGACGCCCCGCGAGCGGCGAGAGATCCGCCACGACACGCGCGACATCCGGAGCGACCGGCGCGACATGCGGCACGACACGCACGACATCCGGAGCGACCGGCGCGACGTGCGCCACGATGCGGGCGACGTCCGTTCCGACCGCCGCGACATCCGGCAGGACCGCGCCGAGGGGAACCGGACCGCGCTGCACCAGGACCGCCGGGACCTGCGCCACGACGCGCGCGACATCCGCGGCGACCGCCGCGACCTGCGCGCCGATGAGCGCGACCGTCGCCGGGACGCGCGCGATCTGCGCGGCGATGTCCGCGACCGCCGTCACGACGTGCGCGAAGCGACCAAGCCCTGACCGTCCGCCCCGTCGGGGCGGACGACAGCCGATTGAAGCGCCCGGCGCGCGATTGAAAGCGCGCCGGGGGGGGTTCAAACCCGCTGGGGAGCCCGGGGGCACGATGCTTGTGAAGGCGTCGGCCGGGGAGCATCTTGCGGTCCAGCCCTTCATCCGCACGGGAGCATGATCACGAGCCTGCTGACTCGGCCGGTGCACAAGGTGCCAGACCACGTCCGCTTCGACGGCCGTGTGCTGTTCCTCGCCGAGGATCCCGAGCTCGTGCGCCGCCAGCTCGCCGGCGGGGATCTCCCGTACGACCTGCTCGCGCCCGCGGGCTCCGCCGCCCGCCCCGCGCTACGCGACAACATCTCCACCGACGAGATCACCCCCGCCTACGTCTGCTACTACTACGACGAGACGCTGGGCGACTTCCCGTATCTCGGCCTCAAGTGCGGCGACGAATTCCCCGTCACGCGCGGCACGGTGAAGGCGGGCGGATTCGTCGCCAGCGTGTCGGGGAAGCGGCGCGGGAAGGGCTCCTCGCGCGAGCAGTCGCCCTACGCGGAGATGATGGCGGGGATCCGCCTGGTGATCGCCGAGAACATCGAGCGCATCTACCGCGAGAACTGCCAGAACCTGGGCGTGTTCACGTCCACCGACTTCGGGCTGATCGAGCGGGTGCGTCGGGGTGAGGAGATCCCGCTCGAGGAGTTCACGCGGGGCGAGGGGGGGATCACGCGCGGGATCATCGAGTACGGCGGCCTCTTCGACTACAACGTGGCGCGGCTGCAGGGAACGGTGGAGGTGCCGCGCGTGGAGACGCCGCCGCGCCCGATGACCATCGCCGAGAAGATCTTCGCGCGGCACTGGGTGGTGGACGCGGCCGCCGGCCGGATCGGCGTGCCAGCCGTGCGCCCCGGCGACGAGGGGTTCGTGGTCACCGACATCCGGTTCAGCCACGAGTACGTGACGCCGATGTCGGCGATCTTCTTCGAGCAGCT